>JBLHHU010000222.1:0-5932 GCA_047615735.1 Kiritimatiellia bacterium
GCAACCGAGACGGAAATGAAAGAGAAGAAGGCTCGCGTTGAAGACGCGTTGCACGCAACCCGTGCGGCTGTCGAAGAAGGCGTTGTGCCTGGCGGCGGCGTGGCTCTTATTCGTGCACAGGCTTCTCTTTTGAAGCTTGATGTGACCGGCGACGAAAAAATTGGTGTGTCGATTGTTAGTCGCGCACTGGAATATCCGTTGCGTCAGCTCGCAAGCAACGCCGGACTGGAAGGTGCTATCATCGTTCAGGAAGTGCGTAAAGCCAAGGGCAGCATGGGTTACAACGTGGCCACGGGCGAAATGATGGACCTCGTTAAGGCCGGCGTTTTGGATCCTGCGAAGGTGACGCGTTCCGCTCTGCAGAACGCCGCCAGCATCTCGGGTCTGTTGCTCACAACAGAGTGCATGATCACGGAACTGCCGGAAGAAGCATCTGCTTCAGCGCCTGCTCACGGCCATGGCGACATGGGCGGAATGGGCGGCATGATGTAAGCCGGTCAATATGTTTATTGACTATTTAGAGCGGGGCGCATAGTATGCGCCCCGCTTATTTTTTGATTCAGGTGGGTGCCGGATTTGCACAATTATAGGGGTACCCGCAAAGAGCCTGAACACGTGGATGTCGGCACATGTCGGCCTAGGAGGATGGCAATTTGAACGTAGAACTATTAGAACTGGCAAAAAACCGCATCGCGAATGTCCCCGTCTTGATCAATATGGTCTCGAAGCGGGTCAAGCAGCTCAACGCAGGGCTGCGCCCCTACGTGAAACCGTTGAGCCTCGATGAAGAGAAGGTCGACATCGCGCTACGCGAAATTGCGGGAGGTCTTTTGATTGCCGAGATGGATTTTGAGGCGACGGCACGAGAAGAACGCTAGACGCGCACGAGCGTCGACGCTGATAAGGAACGCGGCCGCTTCTGTGGTCGCGTTTTTTTTTGTAGTCAAATGTTGCCCCGGTGCACGGGGCGGAAGAGTAGTGATGAGTCCCAAGGACAAAACCAACGAGCGCGTTATCGCCCAGAATAAGAAGGCGTATCACGACTATGAGGTGTTGAACCGATACGATGCCGGTATTGAGTTGGGGGGCACCGAGGTGAAGTCCATTCGCCAGGGCAACGTGACGATGTTGGGGAGTTTTATACGCATCGAAGACGGGCAGGCGTGGATACATAATCTGAACATTTCGTTGTATGACCACGGAAACCGATTTAATCATGAGATGGCGCGACCGCGTCGTTTGCTTCTGCATCGCGCTGAAATTGATAAATGCAAAATCTATTCAGACCAGAAGGGTTTGGCCTTGGTGCCGCTTTCGATCTATCTGAAGGGCGGATGGGTAAAAATTAGAATGGGCGTTTGCCGTGGCAAAGCAAATGCGGATAAACGTGAGACACTCAAGCGACGTACGTCCGAACGTGAAGCGCAGCGTTCCATCTCCCAGCAGCGTGGAAAGCGCTGAATACCTTGTCTTTCTGAAAGGGGCGCAAGAAGTGCTTGCGCTCTTGAGGGGCAGGGCGGATAATGAGTCAGTCTTAATTAAAGCGAGGTAAACGTGGACACCACTTTTTTAACTGTTGCCGTGATGGGTATGCCGGGCGGTCCCGAAGTGCTCATCATTCTGTTTGTCATCTTGTTGCTCTTCGGCGGAAAGAAACTGCCCGAATTGGCACGCTCGCTTGGGCGTAGTCTGGGCGAATTTAAGCGCGGACGTGAAGACAGTAAGGTCGACGAATTGACCAAGGAAGCACCCGCTTCCTCTGATGACAGTTCGTCAAACCAGGCTTAATGCTGACGAATCAGGTAAGCGTTAAGCTTGGCTTTACAGGAACCCAGAGCGCGCTCCGCGCTGCAGAAAAGCGGTGACTCCGTCTCCGCACTCCATATTTTCCGCTCCCATATGGAGTGCTCAGACGAAGTCGGAGCTTTGGATTCGCGCGGCTTGCCCGCCGTAGCAAGCGAAGCGCGAAGGAGGGAGCGCGCAGCAGACTTGAGGATCGCCTAAGCTTAACGGCTACCGAATCAGGGCGTGTAAGTGTTTTTCGAGTGCGTCGCTTCCTGTGCGCCATCGCCGCCGAGTCTGTGTCTCGATCATTATCAAATGAGGCTTGGGTTCCGTTGATCTTGCAGACAATCTCCGCTCGTTCCTCGCTTCGATTGAACTACGAAGGCGCAGTGTAGAACACCTTTGTAGTTCAATCGAAGCGAGGAACGAGCGGAGATTGTCTTGTCGCATCGGTGCGAGCATAGCTTGGCGAGCGTTGGCATAGACGTGAGAACTACTTCCGAATCCCGTGTCTGCCTTGGTTCCCCCCCCCCGATTACTCAGCGGGGGTAGGGGATTCCGCTACCGGCTTTGCAGCTTCGGTCGCTTCTTCTATCACGGCAGCTTCAACCTTTGCAGGCTCAACGACTGCAGGCTCAACGACTGCTGGTGCAACGACTGCTGGTGCAACGACTGCTGGTGCAACGACTGCTGGTTCGGCCACTGCTGGCTCAACGACTGCAGGTGCAACGTCGGGCGAAACCGATGCCTGGGGTAACAGGCCGGAGAGGAAGTCGTTGGCGTTTTGCGGCGCAGCTGGCGTGAATGTTTCTGCGGGTGTTGCTAGCTTGCTAAATTCCGCCAAGGCCGGTGTCGCAATCACAAGGGTGACCTTCTCCAGCACAGATTCAATCTGATCAATTCCCTGCGCGTCAGGGGTTGAGGCAATGTAATCTTCGTAGACGGATTTGGCGTCTTCGTATCGACCCAACTGCTCAAGGGTGCGCCCTTCGCCCATCACAGCCTGTGTACGAAGAAAGTGGTCTGCATGCTCCGTGTTGAACTGGCTATAGCCTGTAAGCGCTGCGTCCAGTTTGCCCTGTGCCTCGTCGCAATGGATCTGGCCCAGTGCGGCGGCAGGTGCGAAGGCGTGTTCTGGGTATGCTTCTTGAAAGGATACGTATGTTTCAGCGGCCAAGACGTAGTCTTTGTCGTTGTAGCGCACGCTGGCCAGATGCAGCATGGCAAGCGGTGCTGTGGCCGTGTTGGGGTAGTCCTTGATAATCGCTTCAAGGTCACCGGGGCCAGATGCTGTCGCAAGCATGGACGATGCGTCCATGGCATTGGTGGTTTTCTTGGTCGTTATGTAGTTGACGGCGATCAGGGCGACGAGCGCCAGACCAACGCCAATGATGGCGGGCATCGCGTAACGCTGAAGCAGCTCTTTGGCCGATTCTAGTTCTTCGGGTTGGGCGGCCTTCGCCTTGTCTTGCTTTTCGCTCATATTTTCTTCCTGTTGGATCGACGAAATAAAAGCGGCACTATGACTAAATATGGCGCCGCAATCCAGCAAATTAAGCGAATTCGGTTGAGCGTCGCTCAATCGAGGCGGTCGCATTCGGTCTTGCTCAGAGTCATCCGCCCCAGTAGTGTCGGTCTGCGCTGATAAACGGCGCTCGCAACGCGGGGTAAAACAGAGTGACACATTCGGTGAATTTAGGCGTAAATATTGATCATGTGGCGACTGTCCGTCAGGCGCGCCGGACGGTTTACCCGAGTGTGGTCGACGCAGCCATGCTCTGCCAGGAGGCTGGGGCCCATGGGATTACGGTGCATTTGCGCGAGGATCGTCGACATATTCAGGATACGGATGTCTATCAGCTCAAAGCGGCACTGTCCCTTCCGCTGAATCTTGAATTGGCCGATACCCCCGAGATTGTCGCGATCGCCCTTGATGTAAAGCCTGCCGAAGTGTGTGTGGTTCCCGAAAAACGCGCTGAACTGACAACAGAAGGCGGCCTTGATGTGATTGGCGGCGGAGCGTCACTGACTGCTTCGGTGGATGCGTTTCGCGATGCCGGGATCGCCTGTAGTCTGTTTATTGATCCCGATGCTGAGCAGATTCGTGCCGCGTCGTCGATTGGGGCACCCATCATTGAACTCCATACCGGGACATTCTGTGACGCGATCGGCGATGCCGTCGATGAAGAGCTCACCCGCCTGATCGAGGCTTCCGAACTGGCCCATTCCTTAGGCTTGCAGGTTAACGCTGGGCACGGAATTCATCTCGGTAACATCGACGCGATTCTGCGCGTCCCGCATTTGCATACCTTGAACATTGGGCATAGCATTGTGTCGCGTGCCGTATTGATCGGCATGACGAACGCCGTGCGAGAAATGCTCGACTGCCTCGCTGTATAGTGAAAATCTAGCGGCACCTGTGGGGAATGGCTGCCGTCATAAGGATAAGAACCGATGATCGTTGTCTCGACTGCGCAGATGATGGAGATGGATCGACTCATGACATCCGAATTCGGTGTTTCCGGATTCACGCTCATGGACCGGGCCGGGTTTGGTGTGGCGGAAATCGTTGATGAGCTGGCTGAGGTGGGCGGATTCAGCGATGGCACCGTGCGTCTTGTTGCTGGCAAGGGTAACAATGGCGGCGACGTCTATGTTGCCGCGCGTTATCTAAAGGAACGTGATTATGACGTCGACGTCCTGTTGGCCGGTAGTCGTGGCCACATCAAAGGGGACGCGCTAAAACATCTTGAGGCCATGAAGCAGGCCGGCATTCGCCTGACGGAGGTCTCTTCTCCAGATGCATGGGATGCGTTGACTGAAGAGGCCAAATCACACGATGGCATTGTCGTTGACGGCGTCCTCGGGACGGGCATTCGGGGCCCTGCCCGCGGCAACGCGGCCGGAGCGATTCGATTTATTAATGCGCACAGGCACCGTTGTCCTATTGTGGCCGTGGACGTCCCTTCCGGCATGCACTCAGACACGGGGGAAGCTTTGGGCGACACCGTTGTGGCCGATCTAACGGTCACCATGGCGCTGCCCAAGTCCGGATTGGTGCAGCCTGCGGCGCTCCCGTTCGTCGGGTCTGTCGACGTCGTGGATATTGGCTTCGATGATGCGTTGGTCGCCCGCTATGGCGCCGATAGTCATTTCATCAGCGGGGACGACTGTCGTCGCACGCTCGTGGTTCGGCAACGCGGCGATCACAAAGGCACTTTTGGCCATGTACTGATCGTGGGCGGATCGGATGGATTGGCTGGCGCGATCATTCTGGCGGCGCGTGCAGCTGTCCGATCGGGCGCAGGGCTTGTGTCCGTGCTGGTGCCTGACTGTATCCAGACTGCGGTCGTCGCAGCGGTTCCTGAGGCCATGGTCTTTGCGGCGTCATCAAACCAAGCCGGTGCCTTTGCGCCCAACGCCATTGCGGAATGGCGTCGCGACTGGAGCGCGTTTAGTGCTGTTGCCGTTGGGCCCGGGATGACAGCGGGTGACGGAATGGAACAAGTTTTGGCCGACGTTCTCGAACGTGCCACCGGCCCCGTTGTGATCGACGCCGATGCACTCAATGTGTTGGCGCGTCATCCCGGTTTGGCCAGCGCAGCAAAAGCGGGTTGTCTACTAACGCCGCATCCAGGTGAGATGGCGCGTCTGCTGGAGACAACGATCGACGATGTACAGGCGCGCCGTTTCGAGTGCGCAGAGGCGGCTTCGTCCCGCTGGAAAGCGAGCGTCGTTCTTAAAGGGGCGGGGACCATCGTCGCCAGTCCGAACAAGATCAATGCTGTGAACCTGAACGGGAATCCCGGCATGGCGCGCGGCGGGATGGGGGATGCTTTGGCGGGACTTCTGGGTGGGCTGGTTGCGCAGGGGATGAACACGCATGACGCCGCCTGTCTGGCGGTATATCTGCATGGCCGCGCTGGTGATCGCGTGGCTTGGAGCAGCTCCCAGGCTGGCATGAACACCAGCGACGTGATCGAAGCGTTCGCCGCGACCTTTGCAGAATTGTCCCCGCGCTGAAAACGGGCACGCTTCGCGTGGGGGTGTGTGGGTGTGGGAGTGTGTGGGTCCCGTCGGTCCCGTCCTGAAATAGGTTGTCACTTATGGCGGAGGAAGGATCGGTCGCTTGGGCTCCCTTTTTCGG
>JBLHHU010000223.1:0-5853 GCA_047615735.1 Kiritimatiellia bacterium
GTCTTGATTCGACACGACGGGCTTTCGGCCAGGAACAGATTGATCACGCTCGCGCGCGAACGCAACGTCACTTTTGGACAGATCCCGCTGGTCGGCGACGGCAGGCTGGATCTGAAAGGGGTGAAACCGTAATGCGTCGGCGCAGAGATGAGTCAATCGGCAGCCTGGACTCGCTGTTGGACACCATGACGAACGTCGTCGGTATCCTCGTGATTCTGCTTGTGGTGACCCAGTTGGGAGTCACCAGCGCCGTTAAACGCATCCGTTCCAGTCTGCCCGAGGTCAGTGAACAACAGTATGATGAGATGCGTCGCGAGACCGAGCAAGCGTTGGCTGAGGTGACGCGCTTACAGGGGGTGGGCACAGCAAGCGCGGCCGATCAGCAGAAGGCGCAGTCCGAACTGGCCTTGCTCGAGACGCGCTTGACCCAACTGCGGAAGATCGCCTCACCGAAACAGGCGACCGACCTGGGTATATTACGCAAAGGCATTGTCGACAAAACGCAAGCGGCCAACGTGAGCCGCAAACGTGTTGATGAATTAAAAACGGAGATTGCGTCCGTTCGCGCTGAACGCGAAAAGGTCGACACGCTTCCGCGTCCGAACGACAAGCTCGTGCGGATTCCCGATCCGCGCCCAGCACCCCCTAAATCAAAGCCTCAGTACTTCGTTTGCCGTTACGGAAAAGTGTTGCATGTTGATCGTGAGCGCGCCGCGACATTGGCGGCGAAGCGCATTTCGATCATGAAGAATCAATTGCGCTACGGCAATGCGACATTGAGCGGGGCAGGGGGACTCTCCAAGGGCAAGAAGCCCAAAAAGACCTTGGGTGGGGCGAAACCTGCGGCCGGTTTTGAATACGACAGAACCAAGGTGCTGGATTACTTTCGCAAGACCCGTGTCACCAGTGGCGCGCACCGGCTGTACGTCGTGGCGCAAGATGTCCACAATGTATGTTGGCTTGCCATGGATGTCTCCACGCAGCAGGGGGATACGGTTAGGTCCGTTACAGGCAGTGGATCACGATGCCGGAGTCTTTTGAAGACCGTCAAACGTGCCGGCAATTATGCGGTATTCATTGTCTATCCCGACAGCTTCGAGGTCTACCTCAAGGCGCGCGATGTTGCAGAGCAGTTGGGGCTGCCCGCCGGTTGGACCCTCCACACTCAGAAGGAATGGCATTCCGGATCCGTCGTGCCGGGAATAACGTTACACCGGGACCGTCAAGCGCCGCCACCTGACCCGAACAAAAAACCTGCTCCCCCCAGGCCTAACAATGTTTTAGACTAGGTCATCGTCTGTCGATGCGCCGCTTGGCTCAATAGCGTAGGGTGATGCACGTTATAGTGTGAACGGAATGCTTCTGTTAAAAGTCTAATGAAAAGTATGAAAACGCGGGAGAGCGTTAACGACAGGGCAAACAATCTCATGTAGTGATGACCGGCTCTGAAGTAGGGCCTTTTCTCGAGCGAGGAGCTTGCGACGAGTGGGGAAATGGCCCCGCTCCAGAGCATGCACGGTGCCGTTGTTTAGTTTGCGATAAACTTGCCTAATAGCGTAAGATGATGTTCGTTATAGCGTGAACTGACTAAAATGGAGAAGACGATGAAACGTATGATGATGTTGATGGTTGCTGTTGCTTGTATGGGTGTCGTGGCGCTGCCCGTTGTCGCCGAAGAGGGCGTCGATAAAAAGCCCATGAAGGTAAAAAAGGTCAAAGCGCCGATAGCGAAGAAGGTCAAAGGCGAGAAGAAGCCGAAACCCGTGCTTGAGGATATTATAATATCAGGCGTCATTGCGAAGGTAGAGAAGACGGGCAAGGACGACAAGGTCGTGGTGCAATACGTGATCACCGATGGCGAAGGAAACAAGATTTCGCTTCCGAAACTCAAGAAGTCTAAGAAGAAGGGCGATGAAGCAGCCTTCAATATTGAAGATTACTTGGACGCGGGTGTCAAGGTGATCGGTAAAGGCATCAAGGTTGAAAAGAAGGGCAAAACAATCGTCATGCTAAAGCAGGTCACCCGTATCGAAAAGGGCGGCGGCGTGACGGATGTCGAGGTGTTTCCAGCGGCGTCGGAATAGATCGAGAGTCTCAGCGTTCCGTTTACCATCTACTCGGGGCGCTGGGCCTTGCCGCTGCCTTTATCTGTGGGGTAGAGGGCGTCGGCTTGAATCAGTTCGGTTTGCATTTCTTTCAGCATCCGGGCCAGAAGGTCCGGCGATGCCGTTGTGAGATTCTGTTTCTCATAGGGATCTTTCTCTAGATCGAAAAGCTCGTACCGTTCCTCTCCTGTCTTGGTGTAGTGGTAGGTCAGTTTGACGCTGCTATTGTAATACGTGCTGAACCAGGAACTGCGATGGCTGTGTGGAAAGTGCATGAGGAATTTCTGATTATGAAATCCTTTGTGCCCAGTCAAAAACTTGGAGATGTCCTCGCCATCAACGACGTGGTTCTTCGGCATGTTAACGCCCGCCCAGCCGAGCATGGTCGGGAAAATGTCGCACACCGTAGCAAATTCATCATGTACCACTCCCTGTAGGATGGGGAATTTCTTCTGCATTTCATTATCGGCCCGCTTAGCCCAAGCCGTGATGCAGGGCACCCGCATGCCGCCTTCGTAATGGGTGCCCTTCTTGCCTCTGAGCGGTGCAGATGACGCGTAACCGTGCGTCGGCCCAAGCGGTGCGTCCCCCCCGTTGTCGCCGATAAACATGATAATCGTATTTTCCGCGACACCGAGCGCTTCCAGCAGGTTCATGATGTCATTCAGTGATTTGTCCATCCCCTCGATAAGCGTGGCATAGGCCTGTGCGTTCTTGGGTTTCCCTGAGTCCGTGTAGTTGTCGGCGAAGCGGGCGTCTGAGTTGAAGGGGGCGTGTACGGCATAGTGGCTCATGTAGGTGAAGAAGGGTTTCTCTTCCTTTACCGCGATGGCGATCTCCTTGTTGACTTCAAGGGTCAGGGCCTCGGTCAAAAAGATGTCTTTACCGTGATACTGACTTAGCCCCGGAATGGCTCTGTTGCTATCCTTGCCGAAGCCGCTTCTGCCGTAGTAACTCGCCGGACGCCCGAATGCAGAACCGGCTATGTTTACATCAAAACCGAGTTTTTCAGGATTTTCACCTTCTTTGCCGAGAGGTGCAAAGTGCCCTTTGCCGCAGAAGATCGTTTTGTACCCGCTGCTTCTGAGCAGGCCGGGGAGCGTCACATCTTTTGAGGTAAGACCTTCCCAGCGCCAATCACTCGGCCCTTCGTTCTTCTTTGATGGATTGATCCACTGCGTGACCCTGTGGCGTGCGGAGTACTGGCCCGTCAAAATGCTGGCTCGCGTAGGTGAACAAACACTGTTGGCATAGAAGCGCGTGAAACTCATCCCTTGGTCAGCCAGGCGCTGCATGGCCGGGGTTCGGTAGTAGGTGTTGAGGTCGTGGGTAACGGCCTTCCCTTCTTCGTCAGTCAGGAAAGGCACGGATGTATCCATCACGCCCATATCATCCACTAGGAAGAGTATGATGTTTGGTTTTGCTGATGGCGTCGGCACCTCGGCCATCAAGGGGGTGCACATCGCTCCCGCGAGCGCATATGCAGCGACAAGTATTGGGATGGCTCGTTGATAATCGTTTTTCACGTGATCATCTCCTTTGTTCGAGAGGATTTTGTCCGGTTGATGAAGCGTCCGCATGACTTGCGAACGCTTCGCTGAAAATTCGGCGGTTGAATTCCGGGGCATCCTTTTGACCGAGATCGGGAATTCCTGCCGGCACAGCTCATCATGTCGCGGCTCTGCTGATCGGTCGTGATGAAGAGGATGTTTTTTTTGATAAATTAGGTGTCCTTCATAGATCTGCGAATTAAGTCTCAAGGATACGGTACACGACAGGTCAAGACGAACACCTTGTTGACGACACAAGCTCCACGCAATCGCGCCAGCCGCCCTTTGGGAGCGATAGAGGCTGCTCCGAATGGTGCTAGTCTGATGGGTTCCAGCGTCAAAGTTTCAATCCATTTACAGAAGGTCGCGAAGAACGCAAAGACTCAACCACTGCTGCCGGTGGAGCCCACCGGGCTCCACCGGGAATGGCGAAGGCTGGGTTAAGCGCTCCAACTCTGGAGCCCGGCCCGTCTTCGCGCTTCGCGGCTACGCCGTGGCAGGCTGGGCTCCGCCGGCTTGCCCGCCGTAGCGCGGAGCGCGAAGGAGGGATCTTTCCTTTGTGTCCTTTGCGATCTTCTGTGAAATTCTTAACAGCCCAGAATGAATCAATCTCGAACGATAAGGCGGCGAGAATGGGAGATGCGTAATCAATAGGCACCGCGACCCAATGGATCTTCCTTGCGCAGTATCGTTGCGCCCACCTTGAAGGCCCGCGCGTAGAGTTCGGATGGTGCGATTTCCTCTTTGGCCATGTAGGCATGCAGGGCACGTCCCTCGTTGGCGGATGGCGTAAAAACGGTCGTCACTTGATAGGGCTCGCGATTTGTGTCTGACGTCGGGCTTACCCATGCCATGTGGAAGAACTCAATGCGTTGATTGTTCGTTGTGTCGTCCCCAGTCAGTAGTTCGTGAAGACCCAGCTTGATGATCTTGCCTGAGTCAACCATATGAAAGCGCTCGCGAATTTCGTCAAGCGCGGTGTGGCCGTCGTGCGAGAGGTCGATGCCGAATGTTGCCCGATAGGCATGCTTGAAGGTGTACGAGCTGCGCGCATCCCATAATTCGTGTAGACGCGGAAGGCCAGTGTCGTCACCGCCCAAAGCCCGCAAGACGACCTCCGCCATGAGCATGCCGCCTTGGTGGTTGACCCGTTCTCCTTCGCCAAGGGTCAACGCGGTCTGGGGGTTCTCCTCCCAGAAAACCTGCATGGCATGAGCGATGTCGGCGAGGGGAACCTTTTTCTCTTTGCACAATTCACGCAACACGGTGTTGTAGGCATTGATTCCGGCGTTGGCCTCGTTATTGGCATCGGGGTCCCGCCATGGGATGGTTGCGACGATTGGCTTCTGACCCCTCTCGCGGGTCGCGTCAACAATGGACGAAACGCTGGCCCTGTACGTGTCCAACGGCGTTTGGTCGTCGACATCACCCTTGGGTGCCACAAGGAGAATATGGTGTACGCGTCCCTCTGCCGTGTGACTGTCGAGAGAGGCGAGTGCTTGGGCGACCTTCGCCGTCTTCACGCTTTTGTGGGTCACCAGATCTCCACCCATGTTCATGCCGTCCAGTACCATATGACACCAGCCGCCGGCGCGTCCGCCCGCATTGACCTGACGGTCACCCAAAATTAGGAGTATCGGTGAGGTGTCCCACTCCTTTTTAGCCTGTTCAAGCTCCTTATCCGACAAGCCCATGGCTTTGAGGATGCCTTGGGCCATGACTTGATGGCCCTCGCTGAGTGGATGCACGCCATCGGACGTGAGCACATTGTGTCGGCGCTTGGCGCTGATTTCTTCGGGCACGGCTTTGAGCTCTGCAATTTTCGCAAACATGGCCTCGTTCAGTTCGGCAAGGGGCAAGCTTTTCTCCTCTGCGAGCTCTCGCAGAAAGGCGTTATACATCTCCGACCGTCTGTTGAGTTTGAACGCAGGGTCTTCGGTAATGGGCGTGATCGTCGAAAGAATGACATTGGCTCCAGCCGCCTGACAGCGCTCGACGATCTGCCTGACATAGATCTTGTAATGTTCGAGAGCGACGCCTCTGCCGGGGCCGGCTTGGAACACGCCGATTTTGACCGTGGGATCATGATGCCAGATGTCATTCACACCGGCGGAGAGAAAGACGTGATCCGGCTTGTGATCAAGCACGTCAGCATCGAGCCGCAGCAGCATATCCGCCGAGGTATTGCCGGAGACACC
>JBLHHU010000224.1:0-5845 GCA_047615735.1 Kiritimatiellia bacterium
TTCGGTATGTCGAAACGGCGACGCGCATCGCACTTCGCGGCATCGCCGTCGACGGGGTAAAACGTGTCGGTATCAACGAAGTTGGGAATGGCTTGCCAATGGGCAACCGTTTCAGCGGAAAGCGATTTTTGGGCCTGCTCCAAATGCCAAGGCGCCAGTTCCTGGACAAACGTAAGTTTCCCCCTGAAGGCAAACGATTCTTCGGTGCCGTGCGCCAATATCACGCGTACCGACGTGCGTCCACGGTTGTACGCCCGCTGGCACCAGTAGGCGACCATAGGATCCTGCACATGCAAAATGTCAAAGTGCCCATCGGATAATTGCTTTTTGAGATGTCTCCAGAAGGTCAGCTGCTCCCAGCCGTAAGCGCTTTTGAGCCCCCAGCGCCACAGAAACGGTGGGCTCCATTTGGCCAAGCGTTGGGCAATCTCGGAATTGCGCTGGGCGCAAGGCACATGGATCGCGTTCGAAACACCTGCCGCACCGGCAAACAGGGTCACATCAACATCTCTCGCCACGAGAGCGCGCTTCGTATCCAGGGCCCAGGATTCAACCCCTCGCGCAATGTGACCGAGACCGGAACTGGCGACAGCTATTTTCACGAGGGGGGCATCACCCGAGACTGCAGGAGGGCCTGTTTCCAATAGGCATAAATGCCGTGGATTTCACAGTAGGCATGAATGGCATCGGCGCGACGCCCCCGCACGAGACACCACATGGCCTGCAGCGCCTTCACGCTGGCCTTTCGCAGACTATAAAACGCAAATTTCCAAGGACCGCCCTGTACCAAATGTCCCGACAGAAGATAATCGGAAAAACCAACATCAAAGTAGATCCCAGCAAAGGATTTCACGGTCAGTCGTTCAGGGGGAATCATGTGTCGCACACTTGCACCCGGCCAGAATAGCTGTACCTCGCCTGCGGCGCGGATGCGTTCGGAGAACTCCTGATCTTCCAGCGTTCCCGTACGCGCAGGTCCAAAGCGCTCATCAAAGGGCCCATACCTTTCGAACACATCGGCTCGGAACGCCATGCTGGCACCCGTCAATCCCATGGTGAACGGAATAATGGGTTCGCCAAAGTCCATTTCAGCCAGGTCCAATCGAAAACGATCGTTGAGCCAGGCGGGCGGCGTCGCCCCGTCCACGAACATCAGTTCGACACGCCCCTGGACAGCCGCGCAGTCGTGCGCCTGAAAGGCTTCATCGTAACGCAGCACAAGATCGGGCTCGGGCAGAACGTCATCGTCCAAGAATATGCAGTGTGTTCCTTGTGCCTGTTCGATACCTTTGTTTTGCGTTGCGGACTTGCCAGGGATCCTGTGCGGCACATAGAGCTTTCGGCTCGCCTCCGACACGATCGTGTCGAAACAGTCCGCCACCATGTCCGCATGGCGACTGTCCGGGGTGTTATCAAGCATGATCACCTCGAACGTGACCCCTGGCGCACTCCTCTGGCGCAGCACGCCCTCAAGCGTTTGACGTGATGTATCCTTGTAGCCCGCAATAACGACCGAGTAGCACCGTGTCATGCTGCGTTCCTTTGTCGGGCGTGGCGGCGCCACCCCACGATTTCACCCCAATCTCGCGTTGCGTTCATCAACGCTCGCATCGCAGCCACCCGATCGCCACGCAATCGCGCCGTGGCGCCCTTCAGCAATGCGCTCAATCCACACTTAAAGAGATAGCCATACGGAGCCGTTTCGTCGGTATCCGCAAAAAAGGGCTCACGCACACCAAAGTTGTAAATATGTTTCAAGTAATATGAAAGCGTGACGCGCTCCGGATAGACAGGGTGGACAACCAACGCGTCATGACAGTAGCCGATCGACAACCCACGCGCGCGTACCCGCATTGCAAATTCTGCATCTTCTGAGCCAAGCGCCGCTGAACCGCATGCGTCCCACAGCTTTTCATCATAGCCACCGAAGTCATCAAACACGGATTTCTGAACAAAAATATTTGCACCAAAGGGCACACGCTCCTGTTCTCCCAAAACACCATCGGCTTCGCGCGGGGCGTAGTCGACAAAAGCAGGACTCCAAGGCAACAGCTCGCTCGATCCGCTTGGCAACCAAGGCGGCAGCGTGAAGGCGACAGGCCCAGCCTGAAGCCGACCACTGAACAGTCGCACGCCGCCGCTTGCGGCATAGCGGTCGGCCTCCTTGAGCCAGACATCCGTCGGCGTACAGTCGTCGTCCGTAAACGCAAGCCAGTCCGTCTCCGCCGCCGCGATGCCCGCGTTCAGGGCGGCAGCTTTGCTCAGCGGAGCGGAGCGCACGTATTTAACGGGTGCCGACGTACACCCCGCAAATTGCGCCACAACGTTCTTCGCCAATCGATCGGATCCGTTGTCGGCGACGATGATATGATGCGGTTCGCCGCTGGCGGCAATAGCGGATGCCGTCGACTCCAGTGCCAACACCAATCGGTCGGGTCGGTTACACGTAGCGATAATTACAGAGAACATGAATGGATTGCTTTCAAAAAAGGTGGGCTTCAGGGCTGGTGATGGAATTATTAAGCTTGGCTTCCCTGAAACCCAAAGCGCGCTCCGCGCGGATGAAAAGCGGTGACTCCGTCTCCGCACTCCATACCTTTTCGCTCCCATATGGAGTGCTCCGACGGAGTCGGAGCTTTGGATTCGCGCGGAGCGCGCAGCAGACTTCAGGATTCACTGAGTTTAACCGTTTCCTGGTTACGTTTTTCTAGCACAACGAGAAGGCGCGTCGCGAACAATGACGGCACAAGATCGCAGACACGGTCGATGCCGCGCATGACGGGCAGCATGCTTTGTGGATAAAGTTGTGGTTTACTATAGCCACCTGTCGCGACATAGGAAATAGCGGAAAGACGTCGACACAAGACCCGCTTCCAATTGCGCAAGTCGGCCTCAAACGCATTTTTCACGAAACCCCGATAGGCATTTCCTTGTGCGGCGTAGTAGTCGTCCTGATCCACATCCCAGTCCGGTGGTGGCAGCCATGTGATCGGCTCACATAGCCCAATGGGTTCATGGTGACACAGACCGAAAACCAGTCGCCCAAGCAGACTCACGCAGGGGTCAAAAATGATGACGCGGCCACCGGGAACCAGAACGCGCTGAAATTCTTCAAGGGCACGACCCGGATAGCGCAAGTGGTGAAACACATCAAACAGAATCAGATCCGACGCGCTCTCATCGTCGAACGACAGACGATAAGCGCTCTCCATTTGATCAATCCACGGATTGGGAAACAAGTCCGTGCGGATGCAGTCCGGAATAACCTCTTTGATATTGCCGATCCCGGATCCCAGCTCAGCGATATGATGCCCCTGAATACCGGACAACTGGGCACCAATGGCTTCGTGAAAACCCCGGTAGACCTTGCGCAGTGTTGGCTTTTTATTCCAGTAGGCCAGGTTTTCCTGAATTTCCGCATTATGTTGTTCGAGATCCATAGTCTATGCTCACTTCGTACGGCAGCGTAGCGCGAACGGCAGTAGTTTAAGCACTTTTTGCATGAAACAAACCTTTTATTACGTGCCATTGAAATACCCAAGCACCCAAATACCCAAGCACCCAAGCACCCAAGCACCCAATCACCCAATCACCCAAGCACCCGGCAAAATCCCAAGTCCAAAAGCCTGAAAAGTGGAGAAGACCGTGCTCTGGCTTAGCCATTCGTCAATCTGGTTTAGTCATTGCTTGGGTATTTAGGTACTTGGGTATTTCGTTATTGAATGGCACGCACCATTGCGTGGTCCTTGCGAAAGAAGCTTAAACTAGTGCCATTCCGGCGTGGCGCTACCATCGTATGCTAAACGACGACACGCCCTCGGGGAGATTGACGAGCACAAAGGGGATGGGGTCTTCAAAGACAGCTTCCGACCCCAGGGTCACGCCGGGGACGTCGGCGCTGAGAAAATCGGAGTAGTGAAACTTCAACAGAAGCTCGGTCGACATTATCTCGGTAAGGTGAATACCCGCATCGTCGATTCGCACACGCGCATCGCCGCGTGCTACATAACGTTGCGCAACGTCGCCGACGCGATACAAACGTTGACCCGCAACGCTTCGCTCAAAGACGAAGAGACTGCTCGCGGCATCCGCATACTTGATCCAACGTGCGGAGCTGAACACGGCGTAATCGACGGCGTAGGCCTCTAGATACAACGCCAGCTTCTGACTTGGCCATTCGGAGGGCATACGGCCGAAAAGTACTCCCTTTTCGTCAATGCCAGCAAAACGATGCTTCAAAAAGGCCTGTGAACTCAGCCCCCCGATGACGGCTCGTCCCGTAAAGTAGGGCATCACATGCCCGAGGCCGGCATCATCACATAGAATACGACCTTTGCGTGGCAGTTCCTTTACGACACTCAGCACCTCTTCGCGATCAGTCGACAGACCGATCTCGCTGGTCCCCCAAGCTTTATCGATCACGTACGCCGATACTTCCGGCATCAACACGAGCAACAAGAGCACAACGCCAATCTGCACACGCCGGTCGGTGCGGAGCAGCGCTTTGGCACAACTGACCATTGCGTACGCAGCCGGAGCCAATAGAAAGAGGGTTGCCGGAATCATAAAGCGATACGGTTGCACGCTGCTCAGCGCGCCCAAATACGTAAACCCATAGGTGATCGCGAGTGCCCATGCGCCGCCGATCGCGAGACTCGTCAACAGAACGTCACGCCGATCCCGCCATGCGAACCAACCCCCCGCCAGCCCGAACGCCACGGCAACATGAAACAGAAAATTACGATCAAACTGGAGTCGATAGGTGCGATCCGAAAAGAGGTCCATAATCAGATGGCGTGGACCTCCCTGAAACCACTGCTCAGGCTGTGTCAGACAGTCGCCACGTGTCGACAGAAGCGGCACCAACCAGGGCAAACTCAGCGCGGCGAAAACAGACAACGAAACAGCAAGGCGCGGCAGCGTTCGCAAATGCTGTTCACGCGAACCGCCCAACAGCAGGACCGAGACCAGCGGAACGAGCGCAGCAATTAACACCACTGTGTGGCAGTAGAAGATGGCCGCGCCGACGATGCCCAGACCGATCGCCGCAAGCCACGGAAACCGCGCCCTGTTTATCAGACGCTGCAGCAGCACGCACATCACAATCGCCAAGACAGAAGCGCAGGGAAAGAAGACATTCCCAAATCCCCAGAAATAGGAAATCTGCGTACTCAGATGCCAAAAACATAACAGGAGAAGCAGAAAAAACACCTGCGGGCCTCTTCGCCCAAAAGACCGCCTCATAAGTAGCCAGAGCACAAGAGGACACGCCAGCACGGTGCCGACGATCGAGAAATAGAAGAGACGCGGTAGTGGCACCCAAGGCAACATCAAGTGCAGCACTTCGTAGCCCTTCTTACCCATGCTATTCCACAGGCCGACAGGGTAACCGGCCATGAATGCGGGATCGTAGCCGTACAAACCACCAGCTCGTGCGGCGCCATCGGCAGTCGCGAAATAGCGGGCAACATCGCCCCTTATCGGCACCTCGTTGTTAATGCCCATCCGGACAGGATAGCTTCGCAAAACGAGACCGCTGTGCACGCACAGGGCCAACGCGACAATCGCCACGTGCACCAGTCTATTTGACATCCACTGAATGTTCATCTCACTTGTTCTTAATCTGGCGTCGCGACGGGATGCGACAGAATAACGACGCACGTCTTTCGCGCAAAACGGAAGGAGCTGACGGAAGCCGTATTTATACGAACTTTATTCGCCGAGCGGCGAACAACACCATGCGCAACAACACCACACCCGCACTCCAGCGGTCAATATTAGTATCGCCATAGGTTCGCTCTCGGTAGCGCACCGGTAAGTCCATGATTTTGAGGTTAAGTTTGGC
>JBLHHU010000225.1:0-5839 GCA_047615735.1 Kiritimatiellia bacterium
CGGCTACATTGTGTTCGATATGAAACCCGGCAACGCCGAAGTGGATGTTGTGGAAGCGTGTCAGACGTATCTGCAAGGCAAGATCGATAGCGGTGAACTCATCATCCCGCGTGGGGTCAGTTATACCTTTGCCGGCAACTATCAGAATCAGATTCGCGCCACCAAGACCCTAGCGTTGATTTTGCCGATCGCACTCTTTTTGATCTTCATTATCATCTACTTCCAGTTCAAGTCGGTCTCGACCACGCTGCTGATCTTCTCCGGTATTTTTGTGGCGTGGTGTGGCGGCTTCATGCTGCTTTGGATGTACAGCCAGCCCTGGTTTCTGAATTTCAGCATGTTCGATGTGTCCATGCGGGATCTTTTCCAAGTGCACACGATTAATTTAAGTGTGGCCGTGTGGGTGGGTTTCTTGGCCTTATTCGGGATCGCAACCGATGACGGGGTCATCATTTCAACCTACATCGTCCAGGTCATGCGCGAGCGAAACCCGAAAACGGTTGAAGAAATACGGGAGTCCGTGATTCTGGCCGGTTGCCGTCGCGTGCGACCATGCCTCATGACCTCTGCCACAACAATTCTTGCGCTCATTCCCGTGCTGACGTCAACAGGGCGTGGCAGTGACGTGATGGTTCCGATGGCAATCCCTTCATTCGGCGGAATGATGGTTGTGCTGATAACGATGTTCGTTGTACCCGTGTTGTACTGCTGGGTGCAGGAATTGCGCCTGACAAAACCGGATTGCCCCCTTGTGTAGCCGCCCGCGCCAGCGGTTGGCGTAACATTGTTTGAACTCCGTGGTTAATCTTGTCTTAGGTCTATGGGGTGGTTGTGTTAACGATTGCGAATATGGAGGAGCATCAGATGGAAATTTTATATACACGGGAAACGTCAGACTCGGTTGAGGAGGTCGGTAAACGTTTGGAGACGGCGACGCCAAAGCACAAGTTCGGTGTGATCAACATCGTCGACTTACGCGCCAAAATGCACGCCAAGGGCGTTGCGTTTTCGCCGGCGTGCCTGGTTTACGAAGTGTGTAATCCGCACCGCGCGAAAGACGTGCTGGAGAACATGATGGCTATATCGACGGTGTTGCCGTGCCGGATTTCAATATACGAAGAAGCCGGAAAAACCAAAGTCACCACGCTCTTGCCGACTCAGGCGCTTGGTATGTTCGCCGCTGCAGGACTCGACGCGGTTGCCGAATCCGTAGAAAAGGATCTGATCGCCATCATTGACGACGCCATTGACATGGCCTAACGCCAGGATTTTGGGCGTCAATGTGTAAACACGCTCTCGCGTTTGAATACATCCAGAAGGAACTGTTATGTCGGACAGAGAGGTTGGAGAGTTGAATATCCGCTTCCTGTATTTTGCGGGTTGCCCTGGCGTCGAGCCGACGCTGGAGCGCTTACGGGCGGTGATGGCCGACGAAGGGGTCGCATGCCCGATTGAGATGGTAGACATTCCTGATAAAGCGGCAATGAATCGTGAAGGCTTCATCGGCTCTCCGTCAATTCAGATCAACGGACGCGACATCGAGCCAGAGCGACGATCTGATGCGCCTTGTTACGGCTGTCGTATATACCCCAATGGTGAGCCCGTCCCGCCGGAGCATTTGATCCGAAGCGCTCTGCGCGATGTACGGGCTCTCTAGGGCGCGTCCGCGTTTTCTTAATTCTCTTCTTCCTCTCCGTGCCGCAGGGTCTCCAGCGAAGCGCATTCGCGTCAACTTAAGGAATCGCCACGTGTATCTGTGCCGTGGCAGACACCTGGCCGATTAAACAGTTGGACTAGGTGTATGAGGATTGAGCGTTGCGACGACGTGTGGGACCCGCCCTTCGCCCTTTGGGCTACGGCGGGCAAGCCAAGTGTCGAAAAAGCGATTGGCGCACATTTAGTCGTGTTCTTAGTCTCACCACTTCGTCTTTTACACCTAATCGAACTACTTCGTCGACACCGCTTTTCCCCGTGCGCAGGATCAGCACCGGCACGATGAAAAAGCGGTGTCGACGTCCTACGCTCGCAAGCTCGCTTCAGACTCTGCCGCCGCACTCCACATCAACAGCCCGATGGTGTATACTTGGGGCGTTAAGTTGACGCGAATGACCGAAGCGGGTGGTGAACTCTGCTGCCCTGCGACCTCTGCGGTTAATCTTCTCTTTGGCTTATGGGATGGTCGTGAATCATGCTCATAATCCTAATCGGCTGCGGAGCCAACAAAAAGCCCTTCCTCGCGTGACCACGGGTGTGGTGATGCGGGGAAGGGCTTTTCTGTTACCCAGAATGGAGGTGTGGATTACTTCATTTTGGATTCGCGGTAGACCACGTGCTTGCGCACTTTCGGGTCGTACTTTCTCATCTCCAGCTTTTCTTTGCTGAGCTTGTTGTTCTTCGTCGTGATGTAAGTGTGACCTGTACCGGCGGACGAAACCAATCTGACGCTTTCTCGTGACATGATGCTCTCCAGTGTGATGCGTTGCGCGCGGTTTCGGCCGTATTGCCGGGAATCAAATATGGCGCAATTCACCAATTCCAAATAAAACAAGCGTTCATAATTGCCTTAAAAAGTGGGTGTTGTCAAAGTAAAAGTAGCCAAAATAGTGAGCTTTTACGACCCACAAGGCGTTTGCGTCCTGTCTGACCCGTAGCCGCGGACGCCAGTCCGTGGATTTATAGTCTGTGCGCATACATGGAACAAAGAATCCACCTGCTGGTGCAGGAGGCTACGGAAGAGGAGGTGCGCAGAGCCCAAGTTACGTAGCCGCGGACGCCCGTCCGTGGATCTATAGTCTGTGCGCATACATGGAACAAAGAATCCACCTGCTGGCGCAGGAGGCTACGGAAGAGGGGATGCACAGAGCCTGAGACCCGTAGCCGCGGACGCCAGTCCGTGGAACTATGGTCGTAGCGCACGCTCTTGAGAATTTCACAGAAGGTCACGAAGGACGCTGAGTTAGGGAAAGGCTGCCCTTTGCGTCCTTCGTGACCTTCTGTAATTGGTTTTCGACGTCGCTGCTGGAAATCCTTTAACTAGTGCGTTTCAGGCCTATCTGAAGACGCGGCTGAGTCCTCTTTTAGTCGTGGAACGGGATCAAAGCCGTGCGTTCCCCACGGATGACAGCGCAGAACACGGCGTAAGGTCAACCATCCGCCTTGTACGGGACCCAGCGTGCGAATCGCCTCAATACCGTAATTCGAGCAACTGGGGATGTGGCGACAGGAGCCGTGACCGCCGTTGATGGTTCGCAACACAGGCGCTAGCAAGAGTTGGTAACTTCGAATGAGCAAAATCATCAAGCGCTTGATCATGATTGGCTATACCGGTGGGGGCGGTGTCAGACGGCGGTGGTGCCATGCTTGGGCAGATTGGCCTGTAAGAAATCAGGCAGTTCTTTCATGGAGGCGAGCTGGTCGTTGGCCCGTGGCGATTGCTTGGTGCTGCTGACGAGGATGTTTCGCGTGCACCCTGCCGCATGACTGGCGTCCATGTCGCGTGGCGAGTCGCCGATCATCCACGATTGTTCCAAGGCGATGTTATGGTCCTGGGCCGCGCTCAGGAACATGCCGGGCGCGGGCTTGCTGTCGGGGTGACCATCGCCGTGTACGGCCGAATAGATCGCCAGAAGCTCCGCTCCGGCGGCATCAATGGCTGTACGAAGCTTTGCGTGAACGGTCTCAAGACCGTCCATGCTCAATTTCTCCAGGTGCACACACTTCTGATTGGTCACGATGACGCTGACATAGCCCTTTTCTGCGACGATCTTCAGGCATTCAAAAAATTCAGGGATGATCAGCAGGCGATCCGGTGTCAGGACATAGTATTCCTCGTCCGACGGCGCCTCGTTGACGATGCCATCGCGATCGAAAAAGACACAGGGTTGGGTTTGGTTTATTGGGGCTGTCATGATGCGTTTTTCAGGGGAAGGTAGGCGGTTGGGTCGATGGCTTCATCGTCCAACCACATTTCGAGATGGATGTGATTTGTGATGTCAGGGTAGCGCAAACCGATGTCCTGGGCGATGCCGAGCTTGTCGCCCGCTTTCAGGGTGTTGGTGGATGCGGTCTGTTGCATATAGAAGATCTTCAACGTATACGCCTGCCACGGGGGCAGGCCTTGTAGGCGTACGCCACTGTAGCGATCGTCATCATCATAAGGCACCGCCTCGCGCACGATGGTTGCAGGCACGGGCGCGAGAATGACGTCGCCGGGCTTTGTGACAATGTCGACGCCGCGATGCCGTTTGTCGCCACGCGGGGCACCAAAGGCGCCCGAGCCCCACGTGTCCTCGCCCCGTAGTTGCGTCGGGCAAGCCGTGAGGGCGTGAAACAGCATGCGTGAATCGCTTTCGTTTAGGCGTCTTCGGTCACAACGCGGATTGGGGCGATATCAAACTTTGGATTCTGTCCCATGAAGCGGCAGGGATTGTTGTGGAAAATTTCAATCGCTTCCTGTTCCGTGTGACCACGACGGCGAAACTCCAGAATGCATTCCTGCAAGGTGAAAGGATCGCTGGGCCCCCAGTCGGCGGAGGAGTTCACAAGCAGACGCTCTGAGCCGTACTTTTCCAGAATGTCGACCGCGCGTTTGGGCGAACATTTGGTGATGGGGTAGAGGGTCATGCCGGCCCAGTAGCCGGCGTCGAGAACGGAGTCGATGGTTTGCTCTTCCACGTGGTCGATCCAGACGCGGCTGCGATCGATATCCATGCCGGCCAGAATCTCGAGCACTTTTTTCGTGCCGTGAGCTTTGTCCGAGAGATGCGGTGTGTGAATCAACACCAGCTGTTTGTGTTCCATCGCGATTTCGACATGGGCTTGCAGCGCCTCGCATTCGTTGGGTGTGGATTTATGCAGACCCGTTTCGCCGACACCCAGAACCAGATCGTTTTTGAAAAACGCTGGCATCTGTTTCAGCACTTCTTGTGTCAGCTCCTTGTTTTCGGCTTCCTTGGGGTTGACGGCAACCCAGCTGAAATGTCGAATGCCGTACTGTGCAGCACGGGTGGGTTCGAACTCACTGATCTGACGGAAGTAATCGATGAACGTTTCAGGGTAAAGTCGATCGAAACCGGCCCAAAAAGCGGGTTCGGCAACGGCGACGACACCGGACATGGCCATGCGCTCGTAATCTTGAGCGGTTCTGGCGATAGCGTGATAGTGGGGTTGTATAATATGCATGGTTTAAGTCTCGCAGGCTCAGGTAGGAACGGCTGTATAGAGTTCAAGTAGGGTTTTGGTACGGGTGTCATTCGCATCAGGATCGGCCAGCGTTTTCAGCGCGTGGCGCAGACAGTCCAGCTTGCCTTCATCGGCTGCTGGCGTGCCGTCGCGTACGACAGCAGCGTCATAGCGGTCCATAAATGCCGCCGTTTCCAGCAACATACAGCGTACCTCCAAATAGTACGTGTCCAATACATCTTTAGGTGTTTGCATTCTCTTCTCCATCTAAAAAACGTTCAAAAACAAGTTTGCCGTGTAGATATGCTCAAGGTCAAGCAAACCCGGAAAAGGAAGCGACTGAAAGACCGGCGGAGCCCGCCGATCTCCAAACGATGCAACAGCTCCGATCGATTCCTTAGCCCTGGAGTCCGGCGGGCCCCGCCGGCCTTGTAGAGCAAACGGCTCTCATTCTCAAATCCACCCTGTCATGCCCAAGAATCTTGCATTTCGGATCGATTCATGATGAAACAGGCGCTCGATTTTGAATAAGTAATCAGGAGACCACATGTCCGACCAGACCCTTGCGCAACGTATTGCTGACACCTGCACGCTTCACGGCGAATTTTTGCTTCGTTCCGGGGCCACGAGTAACATCTATTTCGACAAATATCTTTTT
>JBLHHU010000226.1:0-5815 GCA_047615735.1 Kiritimatiellia bacterium
ACGAGGATTTCGACCTGCCCGACTTCGAGGATCCTGCTGCGGATGCGGACATGCCTGCCGTTGAATCCGATGCGGATCTCGACTTCCCTGATTTCGGAGATGATCTTTTCGCGGAACCCGCGACTAAGCCCGTTGCTGAGCCTGTTGCAGAACCTGGCGTCGATCAGGGCATCGAGCCCGTTGAGGCGGACATGTTTGAAAGTGATCCGTTCGGAGACGAACTTGGCGAGGCTGGGGCACCGGACCGCGCTGTCATGCCGGATGCAAACGACGCTGTTGACGCCATGCCTGCGGCGATGCAAGCGCATGTTGAGCTGTTGCGTGAATCTGAAGAACTGCGTCGCAAAGCATACCGCCTTCACGCGGAAGACCGAATTGCTGCTGCCGAGCTTGAGTATGAAAACCGCGAATTCCCCCGTGCGATTGAAATCTTTGAAGAAGCGCGCCGCGCCCTTTTGCCACTCGGCTATCTCCCGGATGCACGCAAAAAGCTCCTTTATATTCGTAATCGAATTACAGAGTGCAAGTATCAGCACGCGACCTTGTTGACAAAATACAATGTTTACGAAGAGGCCATTAAATACGCCAAAGAGGCCACGCTCGAGGGGCATGTCAAGGCGCCGCGCCTCGTCGAAATTCTGCAAAAACGCCTCAGTGGAAAAGTTGAAATCATAGAGGCTCCGAAACGTCGCTGGCGTACCGACGAATACCGTATCAAGCAGAACGATATCCGAGAGCGCCTGCGTACGGGACGCGACTACTTCGTGGCGCAAGAATTCAAGGAAGCGCTAAAGGCTTTTGAAGGTGTCTTGAGTGTTTCGCCCGAGAACACCGAAGCCATCCGCTGGCGCGAAAAGGTTTCCCAGACCATCAATGATCGTGCACGTATGGAATTAGAATCCACGCGCGACGATATGATGCGCATGGTGAGTCAGACCTGGAATCCGCGCGACTACGGTGCGGATGAAGCGGGCAAAAATGTCACTACGGATCCTGGACGTTCGAGGAAAGATAACGTCCACAAGATGGCTCGAAAAAAGATACTTGATAAGATGGAGCGCATTCGAATCCCTGAAGTCGATTTTCGACAGGCGAATATCCACGACGTGATGGGCTTCCTGCAGGAACAGAGCGTTGAGCATGACGATCAGGCCCTGATTCCGGAAGAGCGCGGCGTAAACATCATTCTAAACATCAGCTCGCTCGAAGGCGCGGCCGAAGCTGCAGCCCCTTCAGATGACTTCGGCTTTGATTTTGGGGATGGTGGCGGTGACGGAGGCGCTGCGGCATCGGGTGTTCCAAGCATCACGTTCCGTGCGCGCAACATTTCGCTACTGGAAGCGATGAACCTGGTCACCGAAATCGGTAAACTCAAGTATCGCATTCAGGGAAGTGTCGTCCTTGTCATTCCAATGGATGATCCAGGCGGTGAAATCATACATCGAACCTACAGCGTACAACCCACGATCAGCGCTACCATCCTTGACGCTGATGCGGATTTGGCAGGACCGCGCGCAGCGGGCGGTAGCGGCGGGTTTATACCGCTCGATGGTGGCGGCGCCGGCGGCGGCGATGCCACGGACTGGAAGGGCTTCTTCGGACGTCTAGGCGTGACATGGCCGCGCGGATCATCCATCCAATACATTTCCTCAATTGGTAAACTGCTCGTGGCCAACACAGCAGAAAATTTGACAGTCTTTGAAGAAAAGCTAGCCGACCTTGATGTTGTACCGCGCCAGATTGAGATTGAAGCACGATTTGTTGAGATTGGTCAGAGCGATTTAAATTCGTTCGGATTAGAATACAATCTGACCGATGATTGGGAAGTGGCTCAAAAGAAAAACGCCAACGGCCCTGTGGGTTCCGCCGAGAAGATCGTTGTTCCAAAAACCTCCCTCACTAAGGGCAACCGATTTCTTGACGAAATTAGCAATACAGTATTCGAATTCGCCCGTCCTGATGATCTGCTGAGCTTTGCCTCAGTATTGACGAACCCGGAACTCGAGATCGTCTTGCATGCGATTCAGGCCAAGGGCAACGCGGATCTGCTGTCGGCACCAAAGGTCACGACACAAAATGGTTTAGAAGCAACGATCAAGGTCGTTACCGAGTATATCTATCCATCCGACTACACCATCGAGCCTGGTACACCGTCCACGTTGAATGCTGATGGTTCCGTTCAACAGGCTGGACAACCGCCAGTGGTGACCCCTGCGGGATTTGAGACGCGCGAGGTGGGTGTCATTCTTTCGGTGTTGCCAGAGGTTTCACCTGAAGGGCAGATGATTAACCTGACGATGACACCTGAAGTTGTGACCGAGCCAGATTGGCGCGATTACGGACAGGAATATACAGACGCCAATGGAAACGTTGTTCGTATTCCGATCGAGCAGCCTTTCTTCCATACACGAAGCATTTCGACAAGTATTATGATCTACAATGGCGCCACCGTAGTCATGGGGGGCATGATCAGCGAAGAACGCATTGAAGTTGACGATCGTGTCCCGTTCCTGGGCGACATTCCGATTATTGGCCGACTCTTCCGCAGCACGTTTGAGAATAGCGAAAAACGTAATCTGTTGATTTTTGTAACCGCTCGACTCGTGGATCCGCGAGGTCGCGCCGTGGGTGACCATGATAGTGTCGCCGAACTGTTCACTCAGAAGGCCAAAGATGAAGCAGCCAAGTCTGCCTCTGGTCTTGTTGACCTTCCGTAAATCATTTCGTTCTTAGGCCGATCAAGCCACGTCTCTGTGGTTTGGCCAGGCTGTTAAACTTGATATTGACGCTTACGTATAAGTTGGTGTACTCTTCTTTTATTCCTCTCAGCAATCTCTTGCTTTTCAAGCTAACGCTTTCGTTTTATTTCGTGAATAAACCATTGCCCGACGACCCCTTCACCCCAATGTCCCGTGTATAAACTGGCATTAACCGGCGGCATCGCATGCGGAAAAAGCCTTGTTGCCGCGTATTTGGGTCAGAGAGGTGTCACGGTTTGTGATACGGATAAGATCGGACACATGCTGCTTGAGCCAGGGCAAGAGACCCATAGGGAAGTTGTCGCGGTCTTTGGTAAACATATTTTAGATGCGAATGGACGTATTGATCGAAGCCGGCTAGGCCGCGCGGTTTTTCAGGATCCAGAGCAACTACAAAAACTCAATACAATCATGCATCCACAAATCCAAAAGCGCTGGTGCGCTTGGATGCAGGAAAAAACACGTGACGGCGAAGCCGTTGCGGCAATCATGATCCCACTGCTGTTTGAGGTCGGTGCAGATCAAGGTTGGGATTCAATAATTTGTGTCGTGTCCCCGCAAGACGAGCAAGTACAGCGTCTTTGTGCGCGGGGACTGTCGAAAGAGGAAGCTTTGATTCGTATCAAGGCTCAGTTACCAAACAAAATCAAATCCGCAAAAGCGGATTATACACTGATGAATGATGGCACCCGGGAGGCCTTGAAGGAACAGACCTTCATACTTTTGGACCGTCTTTTGGAGAGCAAGTAATGCCGGAAAATAGTAACAAAACCCCTAATGCAAGACGTTCACGCAACTCCCGTAGCGGGGGACGTTCAAGCAACCGCGGAAAGGGAAACTCCCAAACCCCGGGCAACCATCAGCGCCATGCCCAACCAGGCAACAGCCTTGTCCCTTCGGCTTTAGATGAACAGCGCGAAATTAGACAGCGTGAGCCCTTTGAAGGTCCCACGCCGGATCCGCTCAGTCTTTATGAACTACAAAATGATTCCATGGTGGAATTGCTGAAGCGCGCAGACAATCTTGGGTTGACCGAACTCGGCGCCTTGCAAAAACACGAACTCATTTTCGAACTGCTTCAGGACCAAGCCTACAAGGGCGGCGTCATGAACAGTCAGGGGGTCCTCGAAATTTTGCCAGACGGATTCGGCTTCCTGCGCTCGCCGTACAGTAACTACTTGCCGTGTCCTGAAGATATTTATGTCTCACCTTCCCAGATCAGGCGCTTTGCGCTGCGAACGGGTCATCTCGTCGAGGGCGAAATCCGCGAGCCCAAGGAAAAGGAGCGCTTCTTTGCGCTGCAGCGTGTTGACAAGGTGATGGGTAAACCGCCCGAGGAAATTCGCAAGAAGGTACCTTTTGAGAACTTGACGCCGTTGTTTCCGGACAAGCGAATCCAGCTCGAGTCGGACCCCAAGGACACGTCCATGCGTATCATGGACTTATTTACTCCGATCGGATTCGGCCAACGCGGATTGATCGTTGCTGCTCCGCGAACGGGTAAGACCGTGCTCATGCAACAGGTGGCCAACAGTATTTCGGCCAATCATCCAGATGCGCACCTGATCATCATGCTGATTGATGAACGGCCCGAGGAAGTCACCGACATGCAGCGCAACACCAAGGCGACCGTGTTGAGCTCAACCTTTGATGAAACGCCTGAACGCCATGTTCAGGTTGCTGAAATGGTGGTCGAAATGGCCAAGCGCATCGTTGAAAGCGGTGAAGACGTGATCGTCCTTCTTGATAGTATTACACGTCTGGCACGTGCCTATAACACGCTGCAACCGCACAGTGGGAAAATTCTTTCCGGTGGTGTTGATGCCAACGCGTTGCACAAGCCTAAGCGTTTTTTCGGTGCCGCGCGTAATATCGAAGACGGTGGCAGCTTGACGATCGTGGCCACCGCGCTCGTTGAAACCGGAAGCAAGATGGACGACGTCATTTTCGAAGAGTTCAAAGGCACCGGCAACATGGAGCTCTGTTTGGATCGCGCACTCGTGGATAAGCGCATATTCCCGGCAATCAACATTGAAAAGTCTGGAACAC
This sequence comes from Kiritimatiellia bacterium, assembly GCA_047615735.1. GTDB lineage: Bacteria > Verrucomicrobiota > Kiritimatiellia > UBA8416 > JAIOPI01 > JAPKCZ01. The sequence goes on from JBLHHU010000226.1 coordinate 4,809, forward strand.
GCAAAGAAGAGCTGCTGATGCATCCGGATGAGTTGAAGCGCGTCTGGGTCCTTCGACGGGCTATTAACGGTGTTCCGCCTGTTGAGGCGATGGAAATGATCGTCAACAGACTCAAGAAGACAACAACGAACGCCGAGTTCTTAATGGCGATGAAGGAATAGCCTTCGGTTCGATTACACCAGCCAGCCGCGTTCGTGGGCCTCAGTAATCAGCCTTTGCGCTTCACGCCATAGTGACATGGAGCCATCGGCGATGACACCACTCGCATCGCTGACCTGATCCCTTCGAATACCGCGACGTATCCAGGCCACGCCGCCACCTTGAAAATTGAGAAACAGAGGTTGGAATCGGTCCAGAGCCTTCGCGAATCTCGCATCGGCGGTTTTGCGTTCTTCAAATTCGTCCCAGAGCGCACGGAATTCGGCAGCCTGTTGCTCTGGTAGCAGGCCAAAGAGGCGACCTGCGGCACGCGCTTCACGATCATATTGCTCCACACGCCCTTGTGCATCATAGAGATCGGTGTCGCCCGCATCGACTTCAACGATGTCGTGAATCAGCAGCATGCGTATGACGCGTCCCACATCAACGGTTTCGTTGGCATGTTCGCTGAGAACATCGGCCATCATGGCGACGTGCCAGGAATGTTCAGCGCTGTTTTCAAAGCGCTCGGTGTCCGGCATCAATGATTTGCGCAAAACGTTTTTCAGCGCATTGATCTCACGGATGAATCCAAGCTGACGTGATAATCCGGCTGTGGCGGCATTTTCGCTCATTGCGGTAAAGTCTACCTTCATGCCGTCACATGTCCAAGGCGGAAGCTACCAATTTTCTCATCGATTGTTGATCCATCCTTGTGCTTTTCGTATGGTTGGTGAAATGACTAATAGCAACACCACTGTAGAGAGCTCAGGAGCAGCGCAGGATGAACCGTCTCGTGATGCGGTTTGGGAGATGTTCGACAAAATTGCGCCTCGATATGACATGCTGAATCGGCTTCTGTCGTTACG
>JBLHHU010000227.1:0-5797 GCA_047615735.1 Kiritimatiellia bacterium
AAAACGATTCACTATGAACAGGCAATCTCCAGCGGATACTCCTTTCAAGTCGAACTAACACACAAAAGCTGGATGGAAGGGTTTCGCATCCAAGAGATCCCCATCATTTTTGAAGATCGTCGTGCTGGTTACTCTAAGATGAATCGCGACATCATGGCCGAAGCCATGCGTATGGTCTGGAAACTGGCGTTTCAGGCGAAATTTCGGCGGCGTCCGCGCATCAAACGTTCTTTCAATGACGTCCCCAGCGCGTAAACATTGAAGCGGGCCGCGTTTTGGGGCATTCTGCGAACTTCATGACTGATAGCAAGCAACCTGAACGAACCCGCGTGATTGACCTTCTGCGATGCATGCGGCCCAATCAATGGACGAAAAATGCCATCGTTCTAGCAGCGTTCTTTTTCGCCTATTTCGACAAGCTCCAGAACCTCTCTCTGACGGCTGGGCTACGCGTTGCGCTCCCCGCAGTGTTCCTGTTCTGTCTCGCATCGAGCGGCATTTACATCATCAACGACTTGCGTGACATCGCTTCTGACCGGGCCCACCCACGCAAACGCTTTCGCCCCATCCCGGCCGGACGCGTGCAACCCAGAGCTGCGATTACACTCAGCCTGGTGCTTTTGATCGCCGCGCTAACGAGTGCATGGATTCTTTCCCACGCTTTTGCCTATGTCCTGCTCACTTATGTCCTGATTCAGCTGGTCTATACTTTTGCGCTTAAACACCAAGCACTGGTTGACGTCTTTGTCATCGCGCTCGGTTTTGTTCTGCGCGCAATCGCCGGCGCTGTGGTCATGGACATTCACATTTCAAAATGGCTACTGCTGTGCACCTTCCTCTTGGCGCTCTTCCTGGCGCTGTGCAAGCGCAGACATGAAAAACGTACGATACACGCCGACGGCAACACCGGCAGTCGACCCTCTCTAGAACAATACGATGCCGTCCTCCTCGATCTATTGATTGCCATCTCGGCAGCCTCCACCGTTGTGTGTTACGCCATTTACACCATGTGGGGCGAAACGGTGACAAAGTTCGGAACCGACCGCCTCGCCTACACGGTGCCAATTGTCATTTTCGGCGTCTTTCGTTACATGGACCTAGCCTACCGTCACGAAAAAGCCGAACGCCCTGAAAAGGTCCTGCTAACGGATATTCCAATTATTCTAACACTGGGCTTGTACACCTTGAGCGTGATTGTCATTTTCCTCACCCGCTGAGGCACAGTCGAAATAAGGATTAAGCGCTCAGACGCGACTGCGGCACACCGTCACCATCCGCGTCACTCTGTCATCGAGCCGATACGGTCTTGCCTTTGCATTAAAGCTAATCGAGGATAGCCCGCTAGATACATTCATTGGTCATGCAAACTTCCCAGCTACAATCTAACCGCGCTCCGGACAGACCTGTGTTCTTGCAACGCATTGACTGGCTAGCGTTTTGGTGTGCCACCCTGCCTGCGGCCGTGATCTACATCATCACACTCGCCCCTACCGTCACCCTCGAAGATTCAGGGGAGCTTGCCGTGGCAGGCGATCATTTGGGTGTTCCGCATCCGCCCGGTTACCCCATCTGGACCATGATTGCATGGTTGTTTGCGCGCCTGTTTCGTTTTGTCACGTTTCAGGGTCAACCCAACCCCGCCTGGAGCATTGGACTGGTTTCTGCGGTCTTCGGCGCATTGGCGGCGGGCATCACGGCCATGCTGGTGTGTCGATCCGGTCGTGACATATTGCGCCATACCCACGACACGCTTCATCAGCGAAACGACAAGCAGCAACGCCTTCTCGCATGGCTGGGTGGCGTTGTCGGTAGTCTGAGTTTCGCGTTTAGCCCCGCCATGTGGTCGCAATCCACAATCGTCGAAGTTTACAGCCTGAACGCATTTTTCCTGATGCTGATCCTTTTGCTGTGCTACCGCTGGATCTGCAAAGCGGACGACCGCAGCTTGCTCCTTATGGCATTCATTTTCGGCCTGGGTTTGACGAATTATCAGGTACTGCTTCTGGCCGCCGGCCCCATTGCGGTTATGATTCTTATTCGCGATCAAGCCTTGTTGCGCGACTTGCTCGTCGCGGCGACGCCGACCTTGCTGCTTGTCGTCGGTATCGCAACCGAACGTTTGCCGGGCATCGCACATCCGCTCAGCCAGCAAGCCGCCATCTATGTCGCAATCAACCTGCTCTCGCTTCTTTTGGCATATTTCTGCCTCCCACGTGGGCGCTGTGCGGCGTTGACCATTTTTATGGCCCAGCTAGGCGTTGCCTTTTATGCCTACATGCCGCTGGTCTCGGACCTACGTAATCCACCCATGAACTGGGCCTATCCACGAACATGGGACGGCTTCGTGCATGCCATTACGCGTGAACAATACGCCGCACTGACACCAACCAACATTCTTTCGGGACGCTTTTTGGAACAACTGGGCGCCTACTTTTCAGATCTGCGCGGTCAATTCACGCTTCCGGTAGCGTTGCTCGGGTTTTTACCGTTCAGTGCATGGCAATTGCATATTGGGAAACGCAGACGCTCCGGGCTGGATCTGGCCATCGCGTTGGCTGCCGCGACAATCATTCTACTGGCAATACATCAACTACTCCCGGCCGTTGGCCTCTCAGCGCCACTGCGCATTGACAAAATTCCAGCGGGCGCGCTTCTTCTGCTGACAGGGCTCGGCCTGGTCATTCTCGTCCTAACTCGTCTGATTCGCTTTTGGCGATGTGCACATGAACACGCATCCCAGCGTCGCTGGACAGAAGCACTTCTGTTATGGAGCACCTTGCTGGCCTTCGCCGCCTGCGCGCTCGGATACGTTGCGGTGATCGTCAAAAAGATTCGGATCGCACAACTCGCCGAACACGCCGCTGACGCAAATCTGATCCCGCTGCTTCTGGCACTGATTGCGTTACCGGCCCTCGTCATCTTTTTGACGGCACTGTGCATGCGCAGCACGTCGCGCTTGCGCCTGACCTTCGACGACGCCACCCAAACGTGGCTGACAACAACCGGGCTTGGCTTTTTGATCCTGAGCGCCTTTCTGATCGTGTTGGCCAACCCCAAAGGTGACGTACAGGACAATTTTATTCAGCGCGTAAAATTTATTTCGTCACACGCCCTCTTCGCGGTATGGATTGGATATGGACTTATGCTAACGCTCGCTCGCCTGTGCTCGCGTTGGCCCAACATTCGCTCCGCCACGTTGACACTGATCGGACTCACCATTGTCTTCATTCCGATCGCCCAGAATGTGTGGAATCCCAGACTGGTGGCGCTCAGCGGTGGTTCTGAACAGAACGGTCATGACTTCGGTTGGCAATTCGGCAACTACGCCCTGCGTGGCGCTGAGGCCATCGCCGAAGAACTGAATGACGAAGAACCCTTGCCGAACCCGACTTACCCGCCGTCAATGGATTCGGACGCCGTCTTCTTCGGCGGGACAGACCCGGGACGATTCGTACCGACCTATATGATCTATTCCGCGGATGTGCGGCCGGACGTGTACTTGATTACGCAAAACGCACTGGCCGACACCACCTACCTCAATGTCATGCGTGACCTCTACGGCGACAACATCTGGATTCCCTCGGCACACGACAGCGAATACGCATTCAACACCTACGCCATAGAAGTAAAACAAGGCAAACGCAGCCCGAACGCACAAATAACCATCGAAAACGGCCGCGTTCAAGTGCGGGGCATTCTCGGCGTGATGGAGATTAACGGCATTTTGGCAAATATGATTTTCGATCGCGAAGCGCCGCGCCGAAGTTTCTATGTCGAAGAAAGCTACCCCATTCCATGGATGTACCCACGCCTGAGCCCACATGGCCTCATTCTCCAACTGAATCAGGATGCGGGCGGTATCGAAACCGAACGCGTACGCAACGATCAAGATTTCTGGGATTGGTACACGCGCCGCCTCCACAGCAGCACGCGCTTTCAGCGCGACATCGTGGCACGCAAATCCTTTTCCAAACTGCGTTCAGCAATTGCAGGTGTTTATGCCGAGCATGGCCAACACACGGAAGCCGAAATGGCCTTTACCGAAGCGATGCTGCTCTACCCATACAGCCCCGAGGCAACCTTTCGCCTGGCACAAAGCGTCCTGATTCCACAAAAGCGCTATGACGACGCCGAATTCACCCTGCGTCGTTTCATCGCCCGTGATCCGCGCAACGCAACCGCATCACGCATGCTCGTGCAGCTTGAACGTGTCAATCAACTGTCCCGCTCCATGCAAACCATGGAGTCTGCCCACAAGCAGAATACCCTGAACATCGACGACATCATCAAGCTGGCGGCCTTGCAGTTCCAATTCAATAACCTCGACCGCTATCATGCCATACTCGACAAACTGGTCACGCATCCGGACACACCCGTATTGACCGTACTTAAGGCAGGCATGGTCCATCATGGCTTCAAACAGTTCGCGGAGATGCACACCGCCTTTCAGGTCTTCGAAGCACGTGTGGGCAAAGACGCGGTGCCTGCCGATTACCGTATGCGTATTGCGAACATGTATGCGGATGCCAAAATGCTCGATCTCGCCCTCGTGCACATGAAATCCGCGGTTGAGCAACAATCCGACAACTGGCGTGGCTGGCTCGACATCGCACTGCTGTATCAGACCCAGCAAAAACCCGATGCGGCCTATGAAGCACTCCGACAGGCCTTCGCCATCGGTGGCACGGACGCCCGCAACGCCATCACCGAAAGGCCGCAACTGCTGAAGTTGGCAGCACAACCGCGCTAAGGCGTTACGCAGCATAGCGTGACATTCAATTTCACCTCCGTGCCCCGCCATTAAACTTGCGTCACTCAGGTGCTTATGAGAATATCCGCCCTTTGGCATTACCTATGAGCGACGACCTAAATTCAACAGATGTTTTCGATGTGGACGAGAAGGGTGCATTCTTTACGCGCTTGGACTGGGGCGCCTTCTGGACCGCCTGCTTAGTAACCTTCGCCGTCTACGTCTACACGCTCGCCCCGACCGTCACCCTTGAGGATTCGGGCGAACTCGGCGTAGCCGGTGATTATCTTGGGGTGCCCCATCCACCGGGCTACCCCATTTGGACGATCATCTCCTGGCTCTTCACAAAGGTATTTGCCTTTGTAACCTTCCGCGGCCAACCCAACCCCGCCTGGAGTGTCGGCCTCGTGTCTGCCGTATTCGGCGCGCTCGCAGCCGGTATCAGCGCCATGTTGATCTGCCGTTCCGGGCGCGACATGCTCGTACAATCCCGTGGCACCCTGCACCAAAGCGATCACGACACCTCACGAGCCATTGCATGGATTGGCGGCGTCTCCAGCAGCCTGCTCTTCGCATTCACACCGGCAATGTGGTCACAATCAACCATCATCGAAGTCTACAGCCTGAACGCCTTCTTCCTCGTTTTCATTTTTCTGCTCAGCTACAACTGGATGGCCCGCCCAACAGATAATCTACTTTATCTGACGGCTTTTGTTTTCGGACTGGGACTCACCAACTACCAAGTTCTACTGCTTGCCATGTTGCCGCTGGTCCTCGTAATCATGTTGCGTGACCCGCAGTTGTTCCGAAGTCTGGTCATCGGCGCAGCCCCCTACGCGGTGGTTATCTATGGCATTAAGGAAGGTCATCTGCCTGGAATATCGAATCCGACGCATATGGAATGCTTCCTTTACATGGCAATGAACTTCCTGACCTTGGCCTTTGTCTATTTTTGCATCCCCCGTGGCAGAACGGTCGCGCTCACCATTCTTTCGGCACAGCTCGGTGTGGCCTTTTACGGATACATGCCGATCGTCTCCGATCTAC
>JBLHHU010000228.1:0-5781 GCA_047615735.1 Kiritimatiellia bacterium
TTTGTCGCGCTGGATCACCATGTTGTCACTAATGACGTTTGGTAGACGAACGTCAGCATGGGTGCCGACGATACTGAGGAGTAATGCGCCGAGCAGAGCGGGGACATATCGACGTGGATGTTTCATAAAGGCGCCATTGGTGAATAGGTTAAACGGGGTGGGCCAACACAGCCCGAATTTGTATCGCAGTGGGTTGCATGTTGCGAGATTATCCTTGATCGTGGGCTTCGCGTTTTGGTACGCCTCTGAGCGTGTGTGCGTGCTGCTCCACTCTGATCCAGTTATATCCAACCCTCAACAGGTACAAGGACGAGGCGATGAAAGACAGTTATCGGTTTCCTGAGGCATTTCGCTGGGGCGCTGCCACGGCCGCCTATCAAATTGAGGGCGCTGTCGCCGAAGATGGCCGCAAGCCAAGTGTGTGGGACACGTTCTGTGAGCGTCCGGGGGCTGTCATAACGGGTGATAGTGGGGCGGTTGCCTGTGATCATTACCATCGCTATGAGGAGGACATCGCGTTGATGGGCTCGCTTGGGATCAAGCATTACCGCTGCTCGCTGGCGTGGCCTCGAATCATTCCGGACGGTCGCGGCGCCGTGAATCAAGCGGGCCTCGATTTTTACAAACGCCTGTTTGACTGTTGCGCCAAGCATGACGTCACGCCGCACGTCACATTGTTTCATTGGGATACACCGCAAGCGCTCGAGGACCGTTATAGGGCCTGGCTGTCGCGTGACATTGTGGACGATTTCGCCGACTACGCTGCTGTGGTCGTGAAGGCGCTCGGCGATCACGTGAATCATTGGATCACGCTCAACGAAATCGCCTGCTTCACACTTTATAGTCATCACGATCGTACTCACCCGCACCCGTTTATGACTGCGCCGGGAACGAAGGTGGCGCATCGCCGCGATCCGTTTCAAGCCCTCCACCATGCTTGTCTGGCGCATGGACGCGCTGTGCAGGCCATTCGCGCCAACACGCCTCGCCCGTGTCATGTGTCGATTGCAGAAAACGTGACGGTAGCCGTTCCGTGGGCGGAGACGCCTGCGGATATTGAGGCCGCACAAAAGTCCTTTCAGCTAGGGCACTGCAACGGCGCTGCGCTCTATCCAATTATGACGGGGGACTTTAGCCCGTTATGGCTTGAGCACAATCAGGAGTTGATGCCGGAGATGCAGGGCGACGATCTAAAAACCATTCATCAGCCATTGGATGAAATGGGTCTCAACATCTATAGCGGCGAGACCGTGCGCGCGGCCGATAACCCGCGCGGGTTTGAGGGGATGCACTTGCCGCAGGGGTACCCGCGCCTGGATATGCCATGGCTGAACATTGTGCCACACTCGCTCTATTGGGGCGTGCGCCATGTTGCAGAAACACTTGGCTTCAAGGGCGGCATCTACATTAGCGAAAATGGATGCGCCGCACAGGATACTATCGATGTGAATGGCGAAGTTATGGATCTTGATCGAATCCTGTATCTGAAAAGTCATCTTCAGCAACTGCACCGGGCCAGCGCGGAAGGCTACAACGTTTCTGGGTATTTCCAGTGGAGCTTCCTTGATAACTTTGAATGGTGCTGGGGCTACTCCAAACGGTTTGGAATCATCAGAACCAATTACGAGACGCAGGAGCGAATCCCTAAAACGTCGGCGAAATGGTATGCCGAATGCATCCGTCAGAATAGGGTTGTTTAAGGCGTTGTGTGTTGCCTGTGCGTAGAATGCACGTCTTGACAATCAGCGCGACGGCGCGCGTGCTGATGCTGCACTCTTAGAAGTGGCCGCCCAGGGTCTGTCGGAAAAAGGTTCACGCGTTCCGCCGTCGCCCGGAAAAAACAAGAGAAGCACAGGCAATGGTGTCTTGTGAGAAAAAGGATTATGATGATGAAAACACTGACGGATGCGCAATGTGAAACATATCAGGAACGTGGTTTCCTGCTCGTTAAAGGCTTCGTCCCGACGGACGAGGTCGACGACATACGATTGGAAATTGATGGCCTGCATGACGCGCTTGCCAAGCGAGACGGTGTTGATGGGCTTGGTTTGACGTGGGAGGATCTCCCCGAAGGACAGCCGCCAAGAATACGGCAGCTCATGGGCAGTCAGAACATTTCGGCCGGTATTCGCCGTCTTGCGGAATCACCTCGCCTGATGGGGGCCGCGCAAGATCTGTTGGGCGAGCCGGTGGAGCTCTTTCACAGCAAACTGATGATGAAGCCAGCCTACAAGGGAAGTTTCACGCCCTGGCATTCGGACTGGGGCTACTGGAAGCATACCTTCAGCCGTCCTGCCCAGATGAACGCCTTTCTGGCGATTGATGCCTCCACACTGGAGAACGGTTGTATCCGCTACGTGCCGGGCAGCCATCGTGACTATATTGAGCATCAGATGTTTGAATCAAACGCCGGTTTTAACATCGGTTTGCCCGGGGACATCGATGCCTTCGACAATGAACCATTGGTGATGGAGCCTGGGGACGTCGCCTTCCATGGCTCGATTACGATTCACGCCTCGGAAGGAAATCAGTCTGACCATAGCCGGATCATGAACACCTTTGCCTACACCGCGAAGAATTGTCTGCTCGACGACGCAACAGCCCGTGCCAATTTCAAAGGCCAGTCCCTGCTGCGCGACGCCCTGATTTCACTGACCTGATGCTCGGCTGAAAAGTAGAGAAAAAGGGGCCGGTCAGCAGTGTTCGTAGCTGCCGAGTCTGTTTTTAGGTTCGTTTTCGACGCCGCATCTGCATGCGCAGCGCGCTGTTCGGTAGATTGACAGTCAGACGCTCAAACGGTATTATTTGGACCATGAGCACAATTCAAGAAGTCCGGAGCGAAGTCATGGCTTTGTCTGCAAGTGAACGCGCCAGCCTCGCTCACGACCTTATCCTCGGTCTTGACGATCCCGCCGACTACGAACTGAGCCCGGGACAGGAGTCCGAGATTCAGCGACGCCTCAAGATGGTACGAGAAGGCGCTGCACAGGGTCGTCCTGCATCCGAGGTGTTCGCTGATATCAAGGCCAAGTATTCGTGACCGAAGTTAGGCAGGGGTGGCACTAATTTGAGCCTTTCCTGCATCGAGGTCTAAAACCGTTTACAGAAGGTCGCGAAGGACGCAAAGACTCAACTACTGCTGCCGGCGGGCTCCGCCGGCTTGCCCGCCGTAGCGCGGAGCGCGAAGGAGGGTTCTTTCCTTCGTGTCCTTTGCGACCTTCTGTGAATTTCTTAAGAGTGCCGGAGTAACCATGCACGGATGGCTTAAATTCGCAGCATTCTTGCCTGTCCCCGAATGGCGAGATTCCCATCTTTAGGAGAAGGCTTTGCGCAGCATGTGAAGGCTTTTGGGTATGGCCGTCTTGTGGTCTTCGCGCCCTTCGAACTCAAGCGATACGTAACCGCGATAGCCGACGTCGCGGAAAATTTTCGCAATCCGCGGGTAGTCCAGATCCAGCGTATACCACGTACCGCCGCCGTAATACGTCTTGGCTTGAATGAACACCGTTTTGGGGGCCAGCTGCGTCAATCGGTCGTAGGGATCGTCTAAAAAATTGCCCGTGTCGGCGGTCACGTGAAGCCAGGGCGAATTCACCGCTTTGACAATACGTAAAACGCCTTTGGGCGTCAGGCCGAGGCCCCAATGATTCTCCAGTCCCATAAGCACGCCACATTTTTCTGCGACAGGCAAACATTTCGTCAAGCTGTCGATCACCCAAGGATAGGCGTCCTCCTCGGTGTAGCCATCCAAAGGGGGTTCAACGCCTCTGTTCTTCATCAGCACATTGAAATTGGCGCTCGTACCCCAACGACCGGTGTTGACGCGAATGGTGGGGATGCCAAGCTGATAGGCCAACTCGATGCAATGAATGGTATGTTTAATGTTCTGTTCACGTTCCGCAGCGCTGGGCGAAACAAAGCCCTGGTGAATCGATAGACCACACAGATCCAGGCCATTGATGAAGGCGCGTCGCTTCAAGGCCTGCAGGTAGGCGGGCTCTTCTGATGGCATCTGTTTGTGTAAAATCTCGACACCGTCGAAACCCGTTTCCGCAGCCAGATCAATGCACTCCTCGATCGAAAGCTTGGAGTCACGCCGATAACGCCAATAGGAGTATGTCGAGACGGCAATTGGATTGGCCGGCAAGCTAGCGACGATGGGCTCGGCAGTGGATGCCACGGAAGGAAGCCAAACACTCGCTGCGGCGGCCCCGGCAACGCCCATGAAGTCGCGCCGGTTGGTGTGCAGGTTTCGCATTATGCCTTCTTGCCGGTGAAGGTGATGACGAAGGTCTCTCCTTTTTCGAAATCACCTTGAATGGGAAGTGACTCGCCGCGATTGCCCTTCATGGGTGCAACGCCTTTGTTGAATTTGACGAGAATAAAATTGTCGGCAACGATGGGCTGATAGCCTGCACCTGCGATGATGGCGATGTCCTTTAATCGATCCGGCATGAGGTGGACGATGGGGCGGTTGTCCCAGTCGCCGCGTTCATTGGCGGTGAGCGTAAATGTATAGACACCATCTTTTTCGCTCAAAGACTGCGTCCAGGCCAGAGCCCGTTTCGGCATACGCGCCTCCCATGCCGGATCCCCGTATAGAACGACCGTATCGCGATCGCCACGTAGTCCGCGAAAGGCACGGGCCTGTTGATCAACGCGCTCCAAATTGTAAATCAGGGCAAGCTGATTTACATAATGCGCTTCTGCCAACGAAAAACGACCTGCCTGCAACTCGGAAAAATAGTCTTTCACACCCCATCCACCGTACCCGTAGCCCGTTGGAATCGTATAACCCACCATCTGGTACACGCCGGCCGAATGCATTAAAGCGAGCGCCATGCACTCGCGATCTGAAATGTTGGCAATCAGACAGTTGCCGACCGGCAGGTGGACCTTGGGGTTGGGCGAGGTCACATCAAATCGTTGTCCCGTCGCGTCCTGACCGTAGAGTTGACCATTTTTGCATTTGAAAAAGCCGTTGCGATAACTGAAGCCAAGTTGCCAGTTCTTCTCCGTGGCATGGCCGCTGGTAATGAATATATCCGGTTCGTAATCATTCAGGGCATCGACGATCATCTTGGTGGTGTCCTGAGGGCATGCTTTGGCTGCAACGGGCTGCCCGGCGGCCTTGTCCCACATGGACTTGGCTTCCAGCTCGTTAAACATGATGCCTTCGTCGTACGCGTCCAAGGGAGAGCCTACCGTGCCCGTCAAAGCACGTTTGACGATCAGCGGTTCGGCGTGCTGAGCAATGCGCAGCGCATCGGCGGGATCGTAGCCGGTGACGATGCCCCATATGGTGTCCGGGTATGGATCCTCGTCGAGTTGTCGTAGAACCTGATGTGCCTGAGCGACAAAACGGCGCGTCGCCTCTTCTGGCGTCGCCACGATGCAGGTGTACTTGGGGAAGTGCGTGCGCAGCGCGGGCAATGCCTCCGCAAGGCTGCTGTCATAGCTGATGACCGTGCCATCATGCTTGATCCGAAGGGCTTCGACGACCGACTGCCACTCGACATCCGCCTGCGTGGCTTTGCTGACGACAATTGCGTAAGCATCGGCAGCACAAAGCGGAAGCGCACTGAGAAGCAGTACGCAAACGGTGATCATCTTGAAACAGAACGACATCATAAGACTCTCCTCGTGGTGAACGTTGCCAAAATCTTAGCACCCACCCGACAAAACACAACGTCAGAGCGGACAAACCAGCGGTAAAGAATGGCCCGAGGAGTCAGGAGTCAGGGGTCAGGGGTCAGGAGTCAGGGGTCAGGAGTCAGGGGT
>JBLHHU010000229.1:0-5778 GCA_047615735.1 Kiritimatiellia bacterium
CCAGAGTGAAGGTGGTCATGCGCCAAGCACCACGGTCAAGGACATGGAGCAGCGACGGCTTGGCGTTTCCATTGCACCAGTGCGGAAGAGGCTCCACGGATGGGCGCAGGATCTATGGTCGGTCGTGTGATGCCCGTGCTGTGTCCCTCGCATCGGTTGGCATGTCGCCCCCCTTTGGAGTCCTCATCATTGTGCCTTGGGTACGATCTGGGGCCTGCGGAATTTTTGCCAAAGGGCCGTGTCATGCTGGAGCCGAAGTGGGTCAACATTTGGGATTTCGCAGAAAACGAAGGACATGTGTGATATGGGCTGGGTGATCACATCAATTCTGTTTGCGATGCGGGTCGCGTTGCTTGGTGCCGTGATTGTTCCCGACAGCCCGGATACCGAAAGGACGCCTCGTGCGAATTGGCTGGCCCGCTTGGGGCTCGTCATTTGCGCCGGGCTTGCGGGCAATCTGGTGTTGATTCTTCTGGCGGCACAATGTGGTGTCTGGAAAGCGCTCATCGACTGGGCCGCCTGGGCCGCAGCGGTACTGGTGTGTTTTCTGCTGCGCCGGCACACGCGGAAAAAGCCATTCCTGAGGTCAGCCCTTCTCTGGTGGGCGGCGACGGCCTCTTTGGTTGGCATCGCCATGCTGATGCCGCTGCGGTCGGAGTGGTTCGCGGGCGGTTCGGATCCCGGGCTGTATCAAAACGAGTCATTGGCGATCGCACGGCTCGATGGGTTGCAGCCCGAAACCGACACAATCTATGCGCGCATGACCCCTGAGCGGCGCGAACTCTTTGTCCGCAGCAGCCCCGGCTATGATGAAGTGTTGCCGAGCATACCGATCGATATGGAAACCGGGGCGTTGGGGCGCTACTTCTTTCCTATGACCCCGTTGTTGGGCGCCTTGATGAGCCGTCTGGGAGGTGTCGAGATGCTGTGCCGACTGGGCACCATTCTTGGTATGCTATCCGTGCCCGTGTTCTGGACGCTTCTTTGTACGTTGGGTCTGTCCTTTAGGCAACGCGTTGCATCGCTGGTCGTGTGGTGTCTTGTGCCGATGGCGTGGTATCAGGGCGCTATCCCAACGTCAGAACATTTACAGATTCTGTTTCTTTTGACAGCCGTGGCACTCTACCTGGATGCCATGCGCTCGGAGACACGTTTGCCGTGGCTGCTGGGCTGCGTTCTTTTCGCTGCCGTGACGAATCGCTTCAGTTTTCCCGCGTTGTGCGCAGTCATGTTGCCGGTGTGTGCGTTTGCGGAGGCGCTTGCGAACAAAAAGGGCTTCCGTGGTCGTTGGGGCGTCTGTGTGGGTGGACTGACCCTGGGCATGATCTGGGATTTTGTCTTCAATACATCGACCTTGTTGCGTCTGCACGAGAAGGACAACGCTATTGTGCTGGTAGCGGTGCCCTTCGTCATCGGGGCGCTGGTCGCACTGCGCATTGCAAGTCTGCCGGTGCAGCGCTGGCCCGTACTGTCGTTTGTGTTCAGAAAATCCTTCCTTACGATCGGCCTTTGCCTGGTGCTGTGCGCCTGGGCGGCGGTGAGCATTATTAAGTATGATGCCGCCCTGCGCGTTGGCGATTACGTTGGAATCTCGTCAGTGCTGGAAGACATTCACGCACACATCCCTGACGACGCTATTGTCATCACAGATGATGCGAGGTGGGGAACGCCGCTGGCATTGCAAAACGGAATGGATGTCATTAACGGCCATTTGCTCTGGGCGCCCGCTAAGACGCCCGACGCGCAGCGACAGAAGCAACAACGGTTGGATGTGCTCTCGGAGATCGCAGAAGTGTCGGGACGCGATTTGGTCTGGTTAACAAGTACGGACAAGCAGCTCGCCCTTTATGATGGGCTCCCTATCACGAATGCGGTGAGGATCGCCGATTTGGGGCTATTTGACTATCGCACCGTGATTCATAGCCGAAATGCAGATCACTATGCGACCAAGCAGAACACTGCAGTGTTCAATGTGTTCAAAGGGGGTGGGGCAACGGTCTGGCGGCAGGACCGAGCGCCGGCTTCGGCCCTGGCTGAGATGAAGCAGTTCGCTGCGGGGCGAAAAGGTTTCGTTGTCTGGGAATCTCGCCGCCCCAGTGGAACGGATCAGCTCAAGTACCGAATCTGGAAACGAAACTTGGACGGCTCTGGACTGCAGATGATCAGTGGTGCCTCAGATCTGTCTGGCTACGCACATCTCGGGCCCCGCATTTCTCCAGATGGCCGCTGGGTTGCATTCGCCGGGCGCCAATGGAATTCTGAGGCTGATCCTAATGTACAAACACTGTGGGGTGGGGCCTATGTCGCGCCGCCGTTTGATGTGTGGGTGGTCCCCGTCGATCCTGAAAACGGCTCTGGCGAGCCCATCGAGTTGACGTGTCTGCATGGGCGTGCAGGTAGTGGTGGGGAGAATCGCGTGCTTGAATGGAAAGATGCACGCACGCTGCACGTGACTTTCCCTGAAAACAACGCCGTACATGAGGTGGATATTTACAATAACCGTATCGGGCGCCAAGTCGTTTCGGATCTCTATGTCGAGCACAAGGGCAAGAAATTTCACCGTGAAGCGGTTCTGTCCCCGGACGGGCAGACGTTATTGTGCGCCCAGGGACAGGCCGCATGGTACCAACGCCGAGACCCCGAGCAGACGAAGGCGCCATCTCCGGAATCAGCGCATCCGCTTGGCGGGTGTCAGACCTTTGTTATTCCGGATTCGCCCTGGTTGATTTGGATGGGCGGAATCGGTACGAATTTGCGTGCCTTGCAACTTGTCGATGGTGCCGACCATGAACTGGCGATAAAGGGTAGCTTGCCGGTGCTCCATCAGTATTTCTATTTCCCCGCTGCCTCACGCAAAGGCTCGCTTATGGTGATTGGGGCATCCGATTATCACGACCATGCTCAGGCAGACTATGAGCTGTTTGTATTCAATATGAACGCGGATACCTGTATGCCCGAGGGTACGCCGGTTCGACTGACCTATAACAGCTATGGACACTATGGCAATCGAGGGATCTATGTCCATGGCGGACGCCGTGGTCATGCGTTGGATCGTTGGCCTGATATCTTTGTTGCTGATGAAACATCTGAACCAGACTCTGTGGCCGCCTTGGCTCCTGAAAGGGAGGCGTTTGGGAATGTGGCTGATTGGGGACGTGCCGCTTTGCGGTATGCACAGGCGGTGCAAAATGTACGTCCGGTCGAGGCTACTCAGGTGTATGATGCGCTTGTCGACGCCTTTGGGGCGTCAACGCCGGGAGATGTCGCCCGTGCGCAGTTGGCTGCTGACGCAGACGGTGAGAGCTCCATTGCGGCGGAGCATACAGCTTGGCGCCAGCTTGAAGCGCTGCGCCGCCGCGATCTCGCGTCACGAACAAAACCCGCTGCGAAACGCGCTGTCTGGCGCGAAGAACTTCGCGTGCGTGTGGAACAGTTAACGCAGCGCTACCCAAATTCGCGCGCGGCGATGGCCTCCGTGACTTTGCTCTCAGAGGCAGGCCTGGGCGGCACACAGAAGGGCGCTGCGTTTACCCATGATTTGACGGTTCGCGTTGTCGCTGTTTCAGAGGCGCCGAAAATGAAGGACATTGTGCCCTACGATGAAGCCTTCGTAACGTTTCAGTGTGAGATCCTGACTGTCAACGAAGGTACTCTCGTCGCACAGGACCTTCTCTTTAGTCCTGATTCAGCACCGGTAGACAGTGCCGCCGCAGGCCTGCCGATGTTGTTTGGCAACGTCATGGCCATCAGTGGGGGAAAACACCTTGATCCTTCTACCTGGGCCATTGACCAAATCGTCCGGCTACGTGCGGCCCCTTGGGAGCAGTTTCCCTTCTTCCACCAGCATCCACTTGCAGATGACATTATGGATTTCGGGTCCGCCGTCTGGTACGTCACCCCCGTCAAATCCGGTCTTTAGCAATTGCGCAAAGAGTGGGGCGAGGCATGCTCATTTTTGACTTTTCTATGTTGTCAGGTGCGCATGAATGTATGACATCGATGCACCGGACAGATGAGGCCGGTCTTCAGTTCGAATCAATGTGTTCCGGTAGAGGATTGTCCATGGGGTTGTGACGTTATTCTTGCGTGAGCCCTTAATAAAGACATTCACCACAACACTTGACACTTTATCCCCGCAAGTTGGCACGATGAATGGAGTTCGTTGAGTAGCGTTTCAATACATACAGGGCATACTTCGGTAACATAAATTATGGCGCAACCATCCCATATTCTGGCCAGCACACAGATGGCGTGGGAACATTTAATGTGGCGTATTTCGTTCGCTCGCTTGGCATTTTTTGTGCGGTGTTGTATCGTTCCTCTGGCTTGGACAGTGCCGAGCGGGTCTCCCGTACCAATCGCTGGACCTGCCTGATTTGGGTCGCGGCTCTGCCGCTGACAACGCCAACGTTCTCGTATTCTCTAAAGGTTCATGATTATGCCTACGCCACTCGATGCCAATTCGGGCAGTGCTTCGGTCCCTATGCCGCAGCTGCCTCGTGCCTCTGAGTTCTTCAAGATATGAATGGTCAACGTGGACTCTCTGTCGAGCGCGACAATCCGCCCATGCCATGGTTGTATCCGGAGTTAATGGGGCGGCAGGTCGAAAGCCCCCTCTCGGCTGCCTTTGTTATATTGGAAACCGACGCCTCTGCTGCACCGAGACCTCGCTATACGCAGGCCCTGATAGACACCTTGCAGGGATCAGACGTGTTCGGTCTGCACGTCGAAACACCTGCGACGGGCGATATTTCCTCTGTGCAAAGAATCTGTAATTTCATCACACCCTATAACCATCCGAGCGGATTCAGGGTGTGCCGTAAACGCGCCGAGGATTTGCCGTGAAATTTCCAAACGTCATGTGGTTTCTCAAATCGCCCGTGGGTCTGCTGTGCCTGACCGCCGGAAGTGCGGCGCTGTTCCTGTGTCGTGCGCATCACGAGGTGATGACGTACGTTTGCGGAAACGACCCGATGCTTTACATGCGCGCGGCGCGGGTGTTGTTGCACCCTGATGTCTATGGGCGCGAAGCCCTTGTTGACGCTCTGACCTTTGTGGCGCCCGGGTTCCCGCTGCTGTTGGCCGGGTGCATGGCCGTCTTTGGTGATCTGAGTGCCTATTGGCTTAATCTGGTGCTCCTGATCGTGACAGCCCCCGTCATGTGGCTTCTTTTTCATCGCATCATGCGAAGCCCGCAGGCGGCGTCGATTTCCGTACTGGGATGGTTGATGATCGTCATGGGCGGGCACCATTTGAACGTGCCGCATATGATGTATCCGTTTCGCGAGACGTCGCGTCTCCTGTGTGTGCTGCTTTGCTATCTCGTGCTTTTTCACGGGACGCAATCGGCGCGCCGCTGGGCGCTTATCGTAGGTGGCGCACTGTTGGTGTTGGCCTGCGGCATTCGTGAGCCGTCCGTCTTGATTCTGCCCGGAGCCTTACTCGGGCTTGGCCTGCTGACGCAGGGACGAGCTGAGCGACTCCGAGCATGTGCCTGGCTGCTGCTTCCCTTCGGCGTTGCTGCGCTTGTGGGGCTCGTGGTTGCGATGTCTATGGGCATCGTCGGAAGTGCGCAGATGTCGGCTGCGTCTTACCTTTTGAATCACGATGTTGCGCGTGAACGAATTCTACAAATGCTACCATGGTTCCCTGCGCAATCGGGCTGGATTGGACTGGGATTGATTGTGATCGGCATCGGGCGCAGTGCCCGTCGTGCGCCCGTGATGTTGGCGTGGTTTCTTTTGCCAGCGCTTCTGTTTTTCGTTTTCTACGCCTACA
>JBLHHU010000230.1:0-5746 GCA_047615735.1 Kiritimatiellia bacterium
CAAATTCCGGCACCTTGTCGGCGTCGTTCTGACCGCCGCCGCCACGCAGACGACCGAGCCCAATCACAACCACAACAACAATAATCAACCCGAGCACAGGGCGCGCCCAACGGCTGCCAGATGTCGCTTGCGTTTCACTCATAGTGACGATTCCTTTGAAATACCAGAGGCAGATACTTTGAGTAAGCCCAGGTCGCGTTGCAAGGACAACTCAGCAATGCGAAAACGAACAAGGGCTTCATTGAGTCCGTTTTGGGCGGAAAGCAAAGCGTCCTCAGCCTCTAGAACGTCTCGAATCTCGACGCGTCCCGCCTGTAGAAAGAGGTCCGTACTTCGCACACGTTTTTCGGCTAAGCGAATGGCTTTCACCTGTGTCTTTACATTTTCGCGTGCGCGATCCAGCTGCCTCAAGCCGTTACGGACGTCCCGTTTGACCCCGTCTTCGCTGGCCTGATAGGAACGCACGGTTGATTGTAGACCCAAAAGGCTTTCGCGGTACGCACGACTTTCAGAGGATCGCTCCAAGGCTAAATCAAAAGTTAGAAGCCCCGACAGAGAGAGCGTATCGCGATCTGCGCGATCTGCGGCACCTGACTCCCCTGACACCTGGCGCTCACCAGCCTGCACGCTTCCAAGCAGAGTTAACTCCGGCCGTAGCGCGTCGGCTTGAATGTACACCTGCCGCTGCGCGTCTTCGACCTGCGCAAGCGCCGTCATCAGATCCAACCGATTCGAAATGGCCATTTGGACCAGATGACCTGCATCGACAGAAAACGTTTCAGACAGATCGACGGCGTTCGTGCCCTCGGCCTCTTCATCAGGCAATTCGGAATCCGTCGCGCCAATCATATTGGTCAGGCCGCGAATCGTTTCGAATTCGGATTCATCCAAAGCAACATCCGCATCCACCGGCAGGCCCAGCGAAAACTTATAGTCGTCCAGCGATCGAAAATAGCTCTGCTGTGCGTCAATCCAACGGGTTCGCGCCCGCAGCTCGTCTTGAACTGCCTGATCGTATTGCACTTCGGGAAGGCGTCCCGCCTTCGCCATCCGTTGTGCACGCTCCGCCGCAGCCTGCAGCCGGACATAGTTTACTTGAACATTGCGCAGATCCTGCAGCTGGAGCAATACGCCTAGATAGTCAGAAATGATATCGACAGCAAAGCCGCGCTTGAAGCGCTCAAATGTGTGCACCGCGTACTGCATATTGCGATGCGCCTGCGTCAGACCTTCCGCCGCCACACGCTTGCCTGCGCCCCGCAACAGCGGAATAGAAATACTGGCATCGGCGAGTAACCCGAACGATGAAACGGCGTCACTGGTCAAGACTTCAACCAGATCGACGGCGATACGACTGGTCAATTCAACCCCATTCAACAGCTGTTTCGACAGGCCCACATCACTGGATCCACGAGCGACATCGGAATCCTCACCGGTGACGCGTTCGTGGTCAACGCCCCCCGAGAGCATCGAACTGAATGTTCGACGAAACCCATCTTCCTCCAGGTCCAGATCCAAAGCCGTGCTGAACAGTGACGCTTTAGCCTCTTGAAAGTCGCGACTGGAATGCGCGCCCACGTGCAAAGCGTCCAGCAAGGTCAGCGTGACACGCTCGACACCCGAGGTCCACACGAGGTCGGCCTGAACGTTCGTTGCGAGATGCGTGGCGGGATCCCAAAACGCGTTGCTCGCGAGATCACGCACGCCACGCGACGCCAAGGCTTTGTGGGGAAGATGTTGATCCAACAGAAGACGTCGCCGCAAACTGTCTGCCGCTTCGCTGACATCAATATGCTCAGTCTCACCCAGCACGCTCGTTTGCGCCGACGCGATCCGTAGCGCAGCAGCTTGGTCACGTGCCGCGCGGTGGCTGGCGGGCGATTGACAGCCCATCGGAAGTAGTGTGAGACAGGCAAGCAGGACGCTGGCCGTCAAACCGACGCACGACGAAACCGAACCGAAGCGTGAAAGCGTCGCACTCATTCAGCCGCCTTCGTTCAACGGGGCCACCACGACGCGATTACGCCCACCGGACTTTGCGTCATACATCGCCTTGTCCGCACGTACGGATAAGGACTTCGACGGTTCGTCTTCGCCAAGCTGAACCGCGCCGACACTTGCCGTCACAGGCGCTTCAGCAAAATGTATTTTGCCCATGGTTTCAATTTCGACACGCAAAAGCTCTGCCAGTTCAGCGGCTTGCGACAGCTCCGTATCCGGCATCAGCACAACAAACTCTTCGCCACCATAACGAAATGCGTGATGCGCTGGTTTCATATTAGACAACAGCGAGGCACCGACCAATTGCAGTACATCATTACCGACAGAATGTCCGAATTCGTCATTTAATCGCTTAAAATGATCGAGATCGAGCATGATGAGAGACAAAGGTTTCGCTTCTTCTGCAGCGAGGCGACACGCCACATCGAGCCGCTTAAAGAACACACGTGCATTGAGCAACCCCGTCAAGTCGTCCGTTTGCGACAAGCGCTCCAGTTCTTTGACCAGACGTTCACGAACTCGGAACATTGTACCCAACTCGGTTGCTCGGGCCAGGCGGGCCTCCAATTCGAAAGCGTTGATTGGCTTGCGGACAAACTCCGCGACCCCATGTGAAATCAACAGCGCATCCGATGCCTCCGCGTCATCGCCAAACATCAGAATCACCGACACGGCATAGTCGTAGTTCAACCGGCGAGCGATTTCGTATGCGGACAAATCGGCAACCGTCGAACTAACCAGAGCGGTACACGGGCTGGATTTCTTAATGGCAACAAGACCGGCTTGCCCCGTCGTCGTCAGATAGGCCGTATACCCGAGCTGGCGACACATTTCGGCCACGCCTTCTCCCGTTGCTTGGTCTTCTTCAACTATGATTACTGTACTCATCGCCCGTACGCGCCTCCTCTGCGCAACCTATCTACTCCCATTTTGAGCAGATAATCAGCATATCACACCAAACCGAAGGGTTTCATATTAAACTGTATTATTTGGCGGTGTTTTAAAACGATGGCAGAAGAAGGCGCGTCACGCCAAGCATTCATGTCGAACGAACGTCTATTGAACGCGTTTGAGCGCCTCGAGGGCCTGCTTTGCGGCCTGCAATCGCTCGCGTTGATCATCACGATCCGGAGCATTGGTGCGTTTCAGGATGGCGTCGACCCGCAACGCCGTTTCCAGACTCGCTATACCCTCCTGGAGTCGCGCACGCGTTGTCACATAATAGTCATGACTGCTCTGCCCCTTGCGCTCACTCGCCCTGCGCTTCGTCATATCAATGACCTGATCGGCGAGCGACACGGCTGCGTCAACACGACGATCAATGCGCCCAGCCACATATTGAATTTGTGCGGCAATTTCATCACGCCATGTGCCCTGCACCCATTTCCTAAAGTACAGTAACTCTGCTTTATCGCGGCGACCCGCCTCCAAATCCAGAACCAGACCGCGCGCATCCTCCGCCATTGTCCGCGTCATCAACGTTTTCATTGCTTTAAACCAGGCCGCCGCTTGATTCGGCCCGAACCCAACGCGAAGCACAGGTCGGCTGTCGGGCGAATACTTCTGCACCAACGCCGTCAACGACGATGTGCCTGACGCCGAGTCCAAATAGGCCGACAGAGCATCAATGGACTCCGTTAGGCGCGCGGGCACTTGCGCCAGATCAAATTCTGCTAAACGCTGTTCCAGTTGGGCAATCTGATTCGTAAAATGCGCATGGATCCCAGAATTTGCCAATGCCTGCAAAGGAATCACCTTCATCTCGCGTGACAGCGCTTCCGCATCTTGACTCAGTACGACGACCGGATGGCTCGCAGACGCATCCGCGACATTCATCGCCGAAACGCCCGCCGCCACCGGCCCCGTTTTCCATCGTTTCGCCAGTGCAACCAAGCCGTCGCGTGCAACATCCCAGCGCTGTGCCAGTTTCCGATGCGTCGCCTTGTCCCCGGCCAGCCCCAGCCGCAAGGCTTCTCCCGCCAATGAGAGATTTTCCGTCACACGCCGATATCCATCCACATCGCCCGCCTGTAAGCTAAGTAACTCAATGTCGACCAGCGTGATCAGCCGATCCGCCTCGACGAGCTTTTCAACCGCGCCCGCCATCGCACCGGCGCTTAGCCCCAGAACGACGAGGCCCACGCCAAGTCGTGTCAGAAGCCGCTGAGCAACATTTCTAGACCTTACATCCTGATCGTATTGACAGACCTGTTCCATAAAGCGTACCTTTCAAGACTGTTTTTACGGCGGCGTAGCTCAGTTGGTTAGAGCAGCGGAATCATAATCCGCTTGTCCGGGGTTCGAGTCCCTGCGCCGCCACCAGCCTCTGTACCATAATGCTTCAATCCCTGCGTGTCAAAAATCTCGCCGTCGTCCAAGAGGCTGAGCTATCCTTTGCCCCCGGCCTGAACGTCATCACGGGCGAAACCGGTGCAGGAAAATCCATCATCACGGGCGCCCTGAACCTATTACTGGGTGCCCGCGCCGACAAAACGCTGATTCGTACAGGCGAGACCACCTGTACCGCCGAGGCCATCTATTCCCTTTCGGACCCCGCCGCGGTCGATGCGGTGTTGGACGATGCAGGCTTAAGCCCATGCGAAGACGGCACGCTGATTCTGAGACGCAGCATCAGTTCAACCGGAACAGGCCGCATCTGGATAAACGACGCAGCCTCTACGGCACAAACTCTCAAGCGACTGGGCGCCTTTCTGATCGATATGCACGGTCCCCACGACCACCAGTCCCTGCTCGACCAGAATTTCCAACGGGACCTGCTCGATGCCTACGGCCAACACGAATCGTGCTGCACCAAATACGGAAAAACATACAACGATCTAACAATCGTCACGAAGGCGATCGACGCGCTTCAAGGCGATGACGAAGATCTGCTTCAGGAAATCGACTTGCTCACGTATCAATGCCAAGAAATTGAAGCCGCCCAACTGGATGACCTCGACGAAGAAGCGCTTCAGCAAGAACACACCACATCCGCAAATTCACATTCCGTCTTCGAAATTGCCGCAGAAATCAATGACGCGCTGTCCGACGGCGAACAATCAGCATTCTCGAGTGCCTCTTTTTCACGCACGCGCTTGCAGGCACTCAGTAAGATCCTGCCCGACGCCGATGCCTGGTGCGACGAAGCAGAATCGATCTGTATTCAGATCCAAGAACTGGCAGGCAGCCTTTCCGCCCGCATTCAACGCATTGAGACCGACCCGGAGCGCCTTCAGTGGCTCGAAGACCGTATGGCGCTGATTCATAAGCTCAAACGCAAATACGGTAACTCGATTGACGATATTCGCGCTCGCGGCGAACGGGCTCGCCTGCGCTTGACGGAACTCGAATCCCGCGAAGAACGTCTCAAAGAGCTCTCCGAACAGGCCGCCACCACTGAGATCACACTCCGAAAGCACGCCGCCACCCTGACAAAAGCACGCCGCAAAGCCGCGCTAGCGCTCGCCGCCGAGATTACCACCAACTTGCAGGACCTCGGCTTCAAGCACGGGCAGTTCAGCGCCGCCATATCAGCCGTGGACACGCCACAACGCTCCGGCCTGGACAGCGTCGATTTTGGTTTCGCACCAAACCCGGGCGAAGAATCACGCCCACTACGCTTGATCGCTTCGAGTGGTGAAATTTCGCGCGTCATGTTGGCGATTAAATCGGTTTTGGCGCGACACGACCGCATCCCTGTTCTGGTGTTTGATGAAATCGACGCCAATGTGGGCGGCGAAATCGG
>JBLHHU010000231.1:0-5704 GCA_047615735.1 Kiritimatiellia bacterium
TGGAAGTCGACTGGGCATACCCGTAAAGCGGCTTGTGGAGGTGGGGTTGCCCGCGGGGGTAAACGGATTACACGTGCATAATCTCTGTGAATCAGGTGCGGATGCGCTGGCCCAGACCTTGACTGTTCTGGAAACGCAATGCGGCGAACTGCTGGACGACATTGAATGGTTGAATTTGGGGGGAGGCCATCTGATCACACGTCAAGACTATGACGTTGAAATGGCTGCGTCGTCACTGCTGACATTTCAGGAACGTCACTCGCATTTGGAACTCATCCTGGAGCCGGGCGCTGCCTTCGCGTGGCGTGCCGGCGTGTTGGTTGCGACGGTTCTGGATGTCGTCGAGACCGGGGCATTGCCTGTGGCCATGTTGGATATATCCTTCACCGCACACTTACCGGATTGTCTTGAAATGCCCTACACACCCGAGGTCCGTGGCGGAACAATTGACGGAACGGGGGCCTATAAATACTGCTTAGGTGGTGCATCTTGCCTGGCAGGGGATGTTGTGGGAACCTATGCGTTCGATGACGCATTGACCATAGGGCAGCGATTGATTTTCGAGGATATGATGCATTACACCATGGTCAAAACAAACACCTTCAATGGCGTTGGCCTGCCTTGCATCGGGGTATGGGATGCCGGGCAGTTTGAACTCGTTAAGTCCTTCGGTTACGACGATTTTCGGTCACGCCTCTCATGAAGCATTTTCTCCAATCAGAGTATGCGCCAGCCACGCCGGATGCTGCGGGTTTCCACATCATTCCTGTGCCTTTCGAGAGAAGCGTGTCTTATGGGGGCGGCACCGGGCGGGGGCCCGAGTCTATTATTGCGGCATCTCAGCAACTGGAAGCGTTTGACGGCATCGGATTTCCGGGCGCCTTGGGGATGCATACGACTGATGCCGTGGAGACATCCGGATCTTGTGAGGATGTCATGGACAATATTTCGTCTCGTGTCAAATGCGCGTTGGACGCTCGTGCGCTTCCCGTCATGCTTGGGGGTGAACATACCATTTCATTCGGTGCGATTCGTGCGGCGCATCAGCATGTTGGTCACATCGGGATCATTCAAATCGATGCACATGCCGATCTGCGCGACGACTATGAGGGCTCGAAATGGAGTCACGCCTGCGTGATGCGACGTGCCGCGGAATTGGGGATTCCCATCCTTCAGGTAGGGGTGCGCAGTCTGTGTGCGGAAGAGCTGAAAGCGCGCAAGGCGTTCAATGTGACTTGTCTTGATGCGCGGGACATCCATCGCGGTGCAGCGCTCGTTGATGTCATGCCTGCTGATTTTCCTAAACAGGTCTACGTCACGTTTGATGTCGATGGGTTGGACGCTTCACTCATGCCCGCAACGGGCACGCCTGAACCCGGCGGGTTAACATTCTGGCAGGCATTGGATCTGGTTGCAGAGGCGACACGCGACAGGGACGTCGTCGGATTGGATGTCGTCGAATTAGCGCCGCAAGCGGGACTGCACCACGCAGATTATACCGCCGCTAAGCTGACGTACTGCTTGATGGGCTTGGCACGCCCTGCGTCTGCCAGCGCTTCATCCTAAAACGCTCGAATAGCACCAGCATCTGCGTAACCGTTTCTTCGATGTTGAAATGTGATTGAATATGCTCGCGCGCAGCCGCGCCAAAGCGTGACACATCTTCTGGCGATGATGCCAGGGCGTTGATGCGGTCGGCCAGTGCCGCTGCATCCGATGGCGGGACAACATAGCCGCAGCGGCCATCCTGCACCAGTTCCGGGAGCCCACCAACGTCGGTGACGACAACTGGGCGCGCCTGAGCCATGGCTTCGATGACGGCTCGCGGGAGGCCTTCGCGTTCCAATGACGGCATAACGCAAATGTCTGTGTTTTTAACGAGATGGGCCGCATCCGTTCGGTGACCGATGAAATGCATACGATGTTTTAGCCCCAATTCGGAAACGCGTTCAAGAAGCTCCGGTTGGCGAACCTCGCCAACAATACAGGCGTGTATGGTGTCAGGCAGCATCGCCATGGCATCGATCAGCACGTTGATGCCTTTGACGGGACGAACGGTGCCCGTGAAACCAACACAAAAAACGTCTTCAGGAATGCCAAGTTCTGCTCGTCCGGCCGTTGGTGGCACGTCATACCAACGGATGTCGTGTCCCTTGTAAATCGTGGTCGCACGATCTGCGCGCACATTCATTTTAAGCAGATAGGTGCGCACCGCTTCCGAAACGCTGATGATGTGCGCGAGGCGAGGGTGGAAATAGGTTAGCCATGCGGCGGGATCCCAGTGGCTCAAGTGGCCGATGGTGCCACGGTAGCCGACAACGGGACATTGACGAGTCGCCATCAGTGCGACCGACAGACTTCCGTTTCGGGGCGCGTAGATGATGTCGGGCATGTCGTCTCGAATCAGGTGACGGAGCGCCATCACCGCTGCAAGATCGAGCCGATGTCGAATGCGAATTGGCGCAAAGGTAATACCTGCCTCTTCGAGCGCTGCGCGTTCGGGTGCTTCTGGAAGCGCGGCGACGGTTACGCGGTGACCACGCGCAACAAACTGCTTCCAGCAATGGGTTTCGGAGCGGTCGTTTGTTTTTGTGACAATGAGAATGTGCATAGGATTGGTGCGGGATAGTGCGGGAGGGACGGGTGATTGTCCAGCCGAAGCGTTTCGATACGCATTAATCGTCGTGCGTCGAAGCCTCGCTTGACCGGAAAGTTCGCCGACGACATACTGCAGTGCATTTGGCCAGCGCGCCGCAGCGCCAGCCGTACTGGAATTTTTATGATTCGCTCTGTCGACAATGTAAGCGCAGATTGGGGGTACGTTGCCCAACGCGTATCGCCGCGCTGGTTTCAAGACGATTCCGCAAGCGCCACTTCTGTTCATCTGCCGCATTGCTGGAATACGCAGGACACGTTCGCGGACGATGTGGTCTATCGGCAGGGGTGGGGGAGTTATCGACGCCGTATCGTGATCCCTGCCCATGAGCATGCTGACGATGTCGATTACCGACTGCGCCTAGAAGGGTTCTACGGATTCGGTGATGTCTGGGTCAACGGACGTCGCCAGGGGAAAATTGATGGCGCCTATCTGGGCGCGCGTATTCCACTGCCCGAGTGTCTTGGTCGTGATGGGACGTCGGTCGATGTGGGGTTGCGTCTGTGCAATAATTATCGACCTGCTGTACTGCCAGGTATTAAGTTTCCTGACTTTCTGTTGTATGGTGGCTTGAGTGGTCGCGCTTGGCTAGAGGCGCTGCCGCGCACCCGAATCGCCGATGATTCGCTTTCAGTACGTACGCAGGCGACATCCTCTGGCGTGCGTGTAGACGTCAACTGTGCTTGTCTGAACGGGCGTGACACGCCTGAACGTGTGCACTGTCGCGTCGAACTCCTGGACGACAACGGTTACTGTTTGACCAGCGGCGAAACGCCTGAGGTCACCGTGGCGGCTGGTGAGACCGCTGCGCTGACACTTGAGATGCCGGATGTTGTCTTGGACGCGTGGGGCATTGATCACCCCGTGCGCTATCGTGCGGTGGTTCGTCTTTTCGCGGGTGAGCACGAACGGGATATGGTCTCGACAGCCTTTGGGCATCGTCGCGTCGAATTTCGACCTCGTGAAGGTTTGTTTCTTAACGGCGAACGCGTTTTTCTAAAAGGCGTCAACCGCCATGAATGCATGCCGGGTCTGGGTAGCGCGCTGCCTTTAGGGCTGCACAAAGCCGACGCGTTAAAGATTAAGGCCATGGGATTGAATTGTGTGCGGTTGTCGCATTATCCCCAGCACCCAGCGTTTTTAGACGCCTGTGATGAATTGGGTATCCTCGTGTACGCCGAACTTTCCAGTTGGAAGAGCGTCAGGACGGGGCGTTGGCTACGCGCTGCAGAACGGCAGTTGACGGGAATGATTTTACGCGATCGTCATCACCCCAGTGTTTTTATATGGGGGCTTGGTAATGAAGGGCGCTCTTTGCCCGCGTATCGATGCCTGAAAAAGGTCGTTCAGCAACACGATCCGACGCGACCGGTCAGCTACGCTGAAAATCACCTTTATCGGGCACGTCGCAAGAAGACCCTTGGCTTTCCTGATGTGTGGGGGATGAATTATGAATTCGACGTCCTCGACGAGGCCATTGAATCCTGTGTCAGTAAAACGGTTCTTGTGACCGAATGTTCCAACTCCCCCGAAACCGAACGCGGCACGCTGGCGCTTGAAGAAGGCCAAGTCACTCAGCTTGCGCAAGATCTCGATGTTATCGAGGCTCGGCCAGAAATTATTGGCTTCACGCTGTGGTGTTACAATGACTATGCAACCATGCGTAAAGAGCGTTATCGACGCTTCAGCGGTGTTGTCGATGCGTGGCGGGAACCCAAAATGAGCGCTACGTATTTGCAAGCACGCTTTGGTTTAGATCCGGTGCTGGTTGCATACGCGAACTGGGGTTGTGTGGGCGGCGACAGTGAACGTGATGTCTATATTGTGACCAACCTGACGTCGATCAAGGTGACCAGTGGTTCCTTTTCCTGCGTACGTCGTGTGTCCGGATTGGTTGATCATTTGCGCGTGCCGTTTACGAGTGAAACGCTGCGCCTTGAAAGCGCGGAATCGAGCACGGGGCATACATTCGAGATTTCACCGAACGGTGAGGCCGCATGTATTCAACTGGTGCAACTGGCACAACACACAGAGGCGGGTGACGTAGAATCCTTTTATGTTTTTCAGGTCTCGGTTGTTGATGCGAATGGCATTCGCGTGAGCGATTGGTCCGGCAGCGTGGCGATAGGCACAGACGATGCGACGACCCTATGTGCGTTTACGTTGGCTAATGAGGTCGACGTACGCGGTGGTTCTGGCCGGCTTTTCCTGCGTCGCCCGAAAGAGACGGCTAGCGAGGGCTTTGTCACGACTTCGCATCCATCGCTGCAATCTGCTGACGCCCGCCTGCCCTGATCCTGCCGGTTCTTCCCTTCGTGGTTGCTTCGGTCAACACATTGTGTTTCCAATACTGAAGGTTTACACGGGTACAAGAATGATTGCCGTCTATATACGGAGTATTTATGCGTTTCAGTGACTTGTTGGGGGAGACAGACCACCGCACGGATCGTTTGGCATACGGCGCATTCATCGTGTGTGCATTTGGTGCCGGCGTATCGTTGCCGCTGGGCCGCGCTGGTCTCGCTTTCTGTCTGGTTGTCGTACTGGTCGGCTTGGCTCGACACGTTTACGCTTGGCGCGCCACGGCCACGTTCTGGTTGGCTCTCGCGTTTATGCTGCTAACGGTGCTTGTGACGTGCAATGGATATAACCCAGCATTGGGTGTTCCCAAGCTTGATAAGTTGGTCTGGTTTTTCGGCCTGTTCGTCGGCCCGTTTGTTTTGACACGTGCCGGTCGCCCGTTACGTATTCTGCAGGCCTACGTGGTTGGATGTTCTATTACGGCGGTCAGGACGCTCATCGAGCGCCCATTGGCCGCACGCGAGGCCCTTGCATCCGGCAGGACTGATGACCTCGCATGGGCACTTGCAGACGGTGGTTCCATGACTGACGCACAACGTCTGATGCTTGGCATGCTTGCTGCGATTGGGATTCTCTTCATTACATCGCGTATTAAAGGAAAAGCGCGATGGTATTGGGGGCTGGCTCTACTCGTTCAAAGCCTCGGATTGGTCATGACGTTCAAGCGCGGCGCGTGGATCTGCGCTG
>JBLHHU010000232.1:0-5616 GCA_047615735.1 Kiritimatiellia bacterium
GAAGCGGGCAAGCACGTCTATTGTCAGAAGCCGTTGTGTCATGACGTTGCCGAAGCTCGGGCGGTCGCGGAAGCCGCGAAAAAACACGGCCGCATTACACAACTGGGAACACAGGCCGCATCGGGGGTCGGAGACCTGATGGCCGTCCAGCATCTGCGCAACGGGGTCCTCGGTCGCGTCAAGAAGGTCATCGTCTGTTCGAATCGACCGGGAGCCATTGCAAACTACCGGCCGGTGGGGCCAAGGCCGGATAAGACGGATCCGGTTCCTGAAACGCTCAACTGGGATCTGTGGCTGGGGTCGGCCCCTGAACGCCCCTTTGTCAACGGAATCTATCATCCCGTAAAATGGCGTGGATGGCAGGATTTTGGCACGGGCTGGCTGGGCGACATTGGGTGTCATGTGTTCGACTCCTGGTGGAAAGGTCTTCAGCTGACCGCTCCGACGTCCGTGATCGCCAACGTGCAGGAATCATGGCGCGATGCTCCCGAGCGGAGGGGCGACACTTGGCCGCAGAGCGTTCATGTTACATGGACGTTTGATGGCGTTGAGGCAACCGGCGGTCAGCCGTTCACAGTCGAATGGTTTGATGGGCTGATGGTCCCGCCCGCCGAAGCGCAGGAAATGGCCAAGGCGGCCGGCTTTTCGAAATTCCCTTCCGAGAGTTCGATGGTCGTGGGTGAGGAGGGGTCCATGATCGTTCCCAACAGTGCCGGTCCGCGCCTCAGTCCAACCGACAAGTTCGTAGGTGTTCCGCGGCCCGTCGTTCCCGCGCGGAATCATTATCATCATTTCGTCGACGCCTGTCTCGGCGGCGAGAAAACCGAGTCGTTTTTCGAACAGACCGGACCGATGACCGAGACCATATTACTGGGCACGGTGGCGGTCCGGATGCCGGATACCAAACTTGAATGGAACGCGAAGGAAATGAAGGTAACCAACGTTGCCGCCGCGAACAAATACCTCGGCCGGACCTATAGAAAAGGCTGGTAAGGTCGTGCGCCCGCCCGTTCCGGCTGCGGCATGAGCGGTTGCGTCCTTGTCGGTGGATCGCTCAGCTCGACGTAGGTGTCGAGCACGTCGAGCGGGTTGTTTCGTTTCGTAAACGGTGCTCAAGACTGACCACGTTTCAACGCATGCTGATCTGCGATGGCCGCACCTACGAGGATGCGCGAGAACAAGCCCTTGAAGTAAAAGCGTGAAAAAGCATCCTGGCGTCTGCCGCGATTCAAGCGACTGTTGTATCAGACTCAGGCCCCGAAAACCGGCGGAGCGCGAAGGAGGGATCTTTCTTGCTTAAGTCGCTGATCCTAAATCCCGTCGCGATAAGAGAATGGCGTGTCCACTTTTTCGGGGCAGGGTCTCCTAAGTGTCTATTTCTCTAGGGGTTTCATTTAAAGATAAAGGTTATCTGCTTTATCAAAATTGTTGTTGATTATGCAGGGGAAGTTGTGTTTAACTCGCAATATCGGTGAGGACGGATGTTCTCAGAGGCTAAATACCCGGTGTTTAACAGCGGGCTGTAGAGTAACATGGAGAGAAGGCAATGAAGGATAACATGCGAATAAAGATCGTGCTTACCATGATCACTATGCTGGTCATGACCAGTATAACGCAGGCGGTTGAGATTGAGGTGGGTGAAGACTCGATCAACATCAATGGGCAACTTCAGCTCCATGGCAGCTTGGAAGGGGTGGATGATCCGTATAACAACAGTGAGCGACTGTTTCTCTTTCTGAGACAGGCGCGATTGAGTGTTAACGGGGACGTCAACAACGTTGAATATGAAGTGGAATGGATGATGGGCGGTGAAGAGGTGCCGGAGAATAACTCCGTCATGTCGCTGCTCGATGCATACATCAATATTCCTATTCAGGATGACGCCTTTGGGGTGAAGCTGGGCCAGTTCAAGGTTCCCTATGGGCGCGAGCGTCTGTTGGATTCCGGTAATGCCTATAATGTAAATAGGTCAATCGGAAACAACTTCTTCAATATCGGCAGGGACGTCGGTGTGGCCCTTCACAAAGAAGAGGGCCTTTTTTCGGGAGCCCTGGGTATGTTCACGGGTGGGGGAATCAATATTCCCGAGCGCTACATTCCTGAAGATATCGGTGTGCCCATGTTCATTACCCGTTTCGGGATAAACAACGGTTTGGATGAAGATGTATTCACACCGGCTGGGTACGACGGTCCCAAAGACCGGGAAGGCTGTGCTGTTTATCTGAATCTGATGTACAACAAGGATTCGCGGGTCGGTCACTCCACACCGCTGAATGTGAAATATTTCGACAAGTCGCTGATTCTGAATTCGGACTGGAATCCCTACGTCGCTGCACGTGGAGAAAAGTCTGAATTTTATCAGATCGGTGCGGATGCGGCTTGGCAGACGGCTCTCACGGAAGAGTCGTCCCTGCTGATGTCGGCAGAAGCCCACCTGTCGAGTTTCGACAACAACCAGGGAGGCATCGAAAATTCCGGCGGTACGATCGCCGCCAATGTCATTAAGGACAACTGTAGCTTTGGCGTCCGGTATGCCGTGGTGGATCCTGATGCCAAAATGGCGTACACCAAAACGGTGGAAGAAAACGGCGCGGACGTGAAGAAGGTGTTCCCGATTACGTCGGATCTGATCCACGAGATTGCCCCTAGCTTCGTGTACTCCCTGAAGGACTATAATGTGAAGCTGATTGCAGAACTGTCCTACCAGATGGATGTTCCCGTATCCATCGAGAAGGGCAATGGGGTGTACAACCTGATGCGCCAGCCGGATCAAGTGAGCTACGCCAGTAACGAGGGCATTGAACTTCAGGACAATTATCTGGCCAGTCTTATCGTGCAGTTTAATTTCTAACCGAAAAACCGAAGGCCCGGCAAGCTCGTCGAGGTATACAATCCGCGCATGGAAATCGCCGATGGGGGTCGTGCCATTCAGGCCCGTCCCGCTGCGATCTCTGCTCACCCGCGGAGAAAAACTTGGAACCTGCTGCGGGTGTGGGTCCGGCGAATGGCGATGATGCAAGGGTTTCTGGGCGGTGTAAGCGGGGGAAAGCCCCTGCAGCCACTTTTTTCAGCCGTCTCGAGGAGCAGGTCGTTGTCTTGCGCGACGAGTTGATGTCGGGATCGTATCGCCCCGGGTGCTACACCTACTTCTATATTTACGATCCCAAAACGCGGCAGGTGGCCGCTGCGCCGTTCCGCGACCGCGTCGTGCACCATGCCATCGTGCGTGTTTTGGAACCCATCTTCGACCGCCGCTTTATTGAGGACTCCTACGCCTGCAGAACGGGAAAGGGCACGCACGCCGCCATGTATCGCGCCCACCAGTTTGCCCGGCGCTACGACTACGCGCTGAAGTGCGATATCGCGCAGTACTTCCCAAGCATGGATCACGCGGTACTCATGGGGCTCCTGCAACGCGTGATTGCGGATCGCCGTTTGCTCGACCTGCTCCAACTCATTCTGGACAGCCACAGCCACAGCGACGGCGCCCAACAGGTCTGGGCATCTGGCGGCGACCTCTTCTCCGTCCGGGAGCGAAAGCGCGGGCTGCCGATCGGCAATCTCACCAGTCAGTTCTTCGCCAACATCTACCTGAATCCGTTGGATCACTTCGTGAAGCACGACCTGCGCGTCAAAGGCTATCTTCGCTACGTGGACGATTTTCTGCTCTTTGGCAACGACCGCAACGCGCTTCGCGAACAGGGGCGTAGGGTCCGGGAGCGGGTGGAGGCGCTGCGCCTGTCCATCCACCCCGACAAGTATCGGCTCCAGCCCACGGCGAAGGGGGTCGACTTTGTCGGATTCGTCCTGTTCCAGAACGGACGCCGCCGTCTGCGCAAAGAGAACGTCCGGCGTTTTCAGAGCAGGATGCAGAAGCGCATGCAAGAAGTCCGGTTGGGGCGTTCAAGTTATGCCGACGTACGCTGCAGTTTGCAGAGCTGTATCGCGCATGCGTCGCACGCCCAGAGCTGGAATCTGCGCAAGGAGGTGCTGAAGGCTATGTAAGGAATAGGGTGGCGGAGATTACGATTACGGTTCGTCGCGTGAGCTTCGCGGCGGCTCGTGGAACAACAACGAGAACAACCTGCAATCCGACAACGTGAACACGAACACACCCGACAACAACATCGGGTTTCGTGTCTCAAGCCAGGAGGTCCGCAAGGACTCGGATTGATCGGCCAGACGTGCCGGGGTATTGGTGCCCCGGTGCCCGCGCCGCACTCAAGGCTATCCGCTTATCCTGCGTGGTGGGTCATCCCGCCAGGCGAATAAGAGAAACCGTCCGGTCGCTGTGAGTAGGCAACGAAAGGCGCGACCGGGCTCCCTGCCGCGGTGACCAGCGGTTTCTGTGGTGTGAAAAATAGGTGGTGCGCACCGACTTTTCATGGTCTAGGCAAGATATGATTGCACGTCAAAAGGCTTTGGCTCAGCTTGAAGGGGGGTACTGGCGCTCCGTGTTGTCTTGTCTTAGGGGCGTGAGCCTCTCCCCCCATGGGGGCGGATAGATCGCGGGACTGTGTATATCCGTAGCGGGATCCTCCGTGCGATCAAAGGGCGTAACCTGCTGCAAGACTACGGCCTGGCAAGCCGTTTTGTGAATTCTCTGAATTTTTCGATCTTCCCTTCGGCTTTGGACCATCGCTCGATCTCGGTGATGTCAATGTCGTTGGCGTCGGCCACGAGAACTGCCTGTTCCAGACATTCCGTGTCATTGTCGTGATAGAACCAGGCAAGCCGATCCTTGACGCAATCGGTAGGCGATATGATGCGCAGGATACCAGTCGGCGTTTCGATCTCGTTGATCTGAGTCACCGGCTCGTCCCCGATTCCGAGCGGGCCCGGAGGGAACTCTACCAACAGGTCTGAACCGGGATGACGAAAATACCGATTCTCTTCATGGAATCCAAGGGCTTCCATGACGGTCTTGATCGCGGCACGTTTTGCGAATCCCGCGTTCACAAAATCAAGATCCATTGAAACATATTTTTCTTCGCTATAGATAGAAACACACGAGCCACCTGAGAGAACAATGTTGATCTTACGGCTACGAAACTCGCCACCGATGAAGGCTGCAAGCTCGAGACGCGTCATGTCGCTGATGCGTTTCATAGCGGTTTGCCTTGTCGTCGAGGGCGCCGCCGGAACACGGTCAAGCGTTCACGTTCCTCGTCAGGATAGAAAGACAGCGCCTTCTCGAGTAAGTTTTGCAACTCTTTCAGAAACGCATACCTCTGGTTGAATCGGTAGAGTCTCGTTCTGCCGGCTTTCCGGCTTGTGAACACGCCGCCTGTCTCCAGTTTCTCAAGTTGCTTCTGGATGCCGTAGAGATCTGTCTCGAAGAATCCTGCAATCTCGCTCGCGTAGCCCTCATTCCTGGCAAGCAGGAAGAGCAACACGCGTTCCGCATTTGTAGATCCAAGTAATGGTTCAATCATAAT
The DNA here is from genome assembly GCA_047615735.1 of Kiritimatiellia bacterium. Lineage (GTDB taxonomy): Bacteria > Verrucomicrobiota > Kiritimatiellia > UBA8416 > JAIOPI01 > JAPKCZ01. The sequence goes on from JBLHHU010000232.1 coordinate 5,439, forward strand.
CAACCTCCTTTCAAAAATATACCACACATATTGGTTGTATCACCAATAATGTTGGTTGTAAAACCAGTTCTGTTGGTGGATTGAGTGGCTTGTTTCTGTTCCTGCGTTCGGGATCAAGCGTTTACGCAGCATATCGGCAGGGAACGCTCAAAATGTACGTCTCGTAAGGTCACGAAAC
>JBLHHU010000233.1:0-5509 GCA_047615735.1 Kiritimatiellia bacterium
AGCCGCCCCGAGGTAGGGCTGGGAGAGGTCTACACGACGCCGTTGAACGTTTCCAGCACGCTCATCGTGCGGGCCATTGGCAGCAAGCCCGGGGATTTTCTGGCGACGGAGATTCTCACCCAATCGTACATTTTTCCGCACGCCGTCTTGCAACAGACCGGCAACGGATTTCCCGACACCTGGGGGCATGCCGGAGCCGACTATGAGATGGACCCTGAGATTGTCACCAACCACACAGCAGAAATCGTCGCCGGACTACAGGCGCTTCCAACGGTTTCTGTGGCCACCGCACCCGACGATATTTTTGCAGCCGGAGGCGTTGGCATCTATCCCGCGGGTGAAGGCCAACCCCGTGCAGCGTCATTCGAGCTGTTTGATTCGCGGACCGGTGAATCGGTTCAAGAGAATTGCAGCATCGAAATATTTGGTGGTTCCAGCGTAGGGCGCTGGAAAACCGATAAGCTACAGTTTCGACTTCGCTTCAACAATGTGTTCGGCCCAGCCAGTCTGGACTACGCGGTCTTTGGTCCGGATCACGCAGATCGCTTCGACAATCTCGTGCTGGATGCGCGTCTGGCCAACACCTGGACGTACGGCGGCGGCGTGGAGCCCGCGGCCCAACGCGGTCGCGCCCAATTCGTGCGCGATCAGTTTATCCCTGATCTGCAGCGCCACGCCAGCGGCTTCGGCGTGCAGGGGCGGCACGTGCATTTGTACATTGATGGTCTTTACTGGGGCATACACGGTCTTCACGAACGCCCGGATGAGTCCTTCGGCGCCGCCTATTTTGGCGGCGAGCGCGAGCATTACGATGTCGTGAAGCATAACCAAAACACTGTCGTGCATGGTTCTAACGCAAATTATCTTGAGATGATGGCCCTCGCCGCCTTGGGCCTGAGCGGTGACGCCGAATACGCAGCCATTCAGGACTATGTCGATCTTGAGGCTCTTGCGGATTACATGATCGTCAATTTCTATGCGGGCTATTTTGATTGGGCACACCAGAACTGGTACGTCTTGCGCAATAACATTGGCGCAGATACCCGTTGGCGTTTCATCACCTGGGATGCCGAACACGGGATCGAGCGGACCACAGACAACACCACCACCAAAGATAACGCAGGCGCACCCACGGGTCTGCACCAGGATCTGGCGGCAAACGTTGCGTATCGCCTGCTCTTTGCCGACCGCGCCCACAAGCACATGTTTAACGACGGCGCACTGACGCCATCGAACCTTGTGACGACCTACCTCGCACGATTGGATATCGTAGAACCGGCCGTGTTTGCAGAATCGGCACGTTGGGGCGACAACCAGCGCGAGCCACCCTTCCGCAAAGATGTGGAATGGGATGCAGAGAAGGCGCGCCTACTGGGGACCTACTTTCCGCAGCGCACCGCAGCCCTACTGGGGCAGTTACGCACCCAGGGCCTTTACCCCTCCGTCGACGCCCCTGAATTCAGTCAATTTGGGGGTGCCATCTCAAATGGCTTCATGCTCAGCATGACCGCGCCCAACACAATCTTCTATACCCTCGATGGAAGCGATCCGCGCGACCCCGGCACGGGTGCAGCGCAGGGCCTGATTTACGCCGCCGCGATCCCGCTCATACACGCCACGCGCGTCAAGGCTCGCGCCCATGACGGCGCCACGTGGAGCGCCTTAGCGGAAGCCGTGTTTACGGTGCCGACCGTAGGTGACCTCTTTGTCTCCGAACTGATGTATCACCCGCGAGACGTCACCCCTGCAGAAACCAATGTCACGGGCAGCCGCTCCGATTTTGAATTCGTTGAACTGCAGAACCGCGGGAACAGCCCAGTGGGCCTTGCAGGCTTGACCTTCAGCGACGGCATTCTATTTGATTTCGCCGACAGTCCCATCCTGACGCTCGCACCGAACGATTATCTTGTCATTGTTCGCAATCTGGACGCGTTTAAGCTGCGCCACGCCAACTGGGCATCGATGAATATTGCGGGTGAGTTCGGACAGCGCTTTTCATTCTCACGCTCGAACCTGGCCAATGGCGGCGAGCGCCTGATCGTTCAGGATGCGCTCGGCACAAGGCTTGTCGATCTCGCCTTTGGTGATTCGCGTCTCTGGCCAATTCAAAGTGATGGCGCCGGCCATTCGCTTGTGCCCAGAGTTTGGGCCACCCCGCAGGATGGGTCAATGGACTACCACGGCCACTGGCGGGCAAGTGCCTATATCGACGGTTCGCCAGGCACCACCGACCCCACCCCACCCCTGGGCGTTCTGATCAATGAACTCAACGCGCATACAGACACAGCTCTGCCTCCACCTAACGATTCGGACGACTGGATCGAGTTGTTCAATCCGAATGCAGCGCCCATGGACATCAGTGGCTGGATGCTCGGCAATAGCCGCGATTCGCTTCAGACATATGTCCTGCCCACCGGAACCCTCATCCAGGCAGGGCATTTCCTGCGCCTTAGCGAGAATCTACATTTCCACACCAATCGCACCGATGGTTCAGGCTTCGGGCTGAATAAAGCCGGTGAGCAGATCTACCTATCAACCTTTCCTGGAGGCGGCACAGATCGCGTGGTGGATGCCGTTCGTTTCAAAGGACAGGAAAACAGCATTTCATGGGGACGCTATCCTGACGGCAATGCATTCTGGCAAACGCTACCCGCGACACCCGAAACCAACAACGCACCACCGGATGCGCATGTCGTTATATCCGAGATCATGTATAACGCTTCGACAGGAACCGTCCTGCCCGATTCCATTTTCGAATACATCGAACTCTACAATCCCTTGTCGACCACGGCCTTACTCTGGAACGCCACCGGGAGCTGGCGAATCGACGGCGGCATCGACTATGATTTTCCAGCAGCCGTCCAAATGCCCCCGAACAGTTATCTCTTACTCGTGCCCTTTGATCCAGCCGACACGGCATCGCTAAATGCGTTCAACACCGCCTACGCACTCACGAATGAGCAGGTGACCATAGAGGGGCCTTACCGTAACCAGTTGGACAACCGCACCGAGCGGGTCGCCCTTGAACGCCCCCAAGATCCGGACGCGTTGGGTCAGGCCATTTCCTGGGTGGTCGTCGATGAGGCGACGTATTTCGATGGCCCGCCCTGGCCCGCGGGCACCGACGGCGAGGGCGCTCCGCTGCAACGCGCCATTGGCTCCCACGCAGGTGACGATCCGACCAGTTGGTTTAATGGCTTTATTGCCACCCCCGGCACGCCCGGAACACCACTTGCGATCGCCTCGCCCGAACATGCGGGCGGCCATTTCGTTCCTCAAAGCCTGCCCATTCACCTTTCATTGGACCCCGCCCTGGATACCAACGACCTGCAGAACATCGCGTTCTTCGACGGAACCAACCTGCTCTGCACGGCATCCAACGCACCGTTCCAGTGTGACGTCAACATAACCGAAGTGCGTGATTACACCCTCTACGCGGTCATGCACAGCAGCAGCCAGACGCTGACCTCCCGCCAAGTCGTTGTGCACGGCCTGATCGCCACCAACCTCGCCGCCACCGTGCTAACGGAACACTCGGCAACCGTGAACGCACGCATCGTGGGTCAGGGCGCAGACACGGTCTTGATCTACGTCGGCACGCAGGACGGTGGAACGGACCCAGGCGCGTGGTCTTTCGTCCTGAGTACGGCCAAACAACCCTCGGGCGACTACAGCGCCGCCCTCACCGGACTCGTGCCGGGCACGAGCTATTTCTATCGTGCGTTTGGCATCACCGCCTTCTCAAGTGGCTGGGCCGACATCTCAGCTGTCTTTGCGACACAGTCGTTATCAAATTGGGATAATCGCCTCTCGATCACCTTCCCCGGCGCGCCGGGGGGCACCTCGCTAACGAACTTCCCTGCGCTGGTACGACTTTCGGAATCGATCCCGGGTTTTTCATACGATCAGATAAGCTCGCCTCAAGCCTACGATATGCGTTTTGCGGAGACGGCAAGCGGACAACTGCTGCCCTATGAAATATCGGAATGGAATACCAACGGGGTATCCGAGATATGGGTTCGTGTTCCCACACTCAACGCCGCCACTCAGATTGACGCCTACTGGGGCAACGCAAGTCTGCCCGAAACACCACCCGCACATAATCCGAACGAGGTATGGAGCGCGGATTATATGGCGGTCTGGCACTTGAACGGAAATCTTGACGAAAGTAGCGGGAGTGCTTATCGCGCCACAGCGACGGGCGCGTTGGCGACGGCAGGCGTGTCGAGTGACGCCTTTCATTTCAATGCTGCACCTGACGCCATTCCACTCGGAATTCCCACAGCAGATATTGCGGCACAAATCCAACATCTGACCCTCTCGCTCTGGGCCCGACCCGATGCCGACATCACCACCCATGCCAGCCCAATCGGTATTGAAACGCCCGGCCATGAACTTTTCATCAGTATCAATACCATACCGTTTGTTCGAAGATGGCAAATGAAGATTGAATCCAGCATATACTCCCCTGAACTCTATGCCTTAAACGAATGGCAGATGCTAGCGCTGGTACTCGACGCCGGTACCGCGCGCGCAGCGGTCAACGACAACACGGCGATCCCACTCGGTCCTTATGGAAATTTTTCACCGTCACACACCTTGATCCTCGGCAAGCGCAATGACACGGGGCATCACTTCAAGGGCGACATTGACGAATGCCGCATTTCACATGTGGCCCGGTCCCCGGAATGGCTCCTCGCGGAACATGACAGTATTGCCGAGCACAACATTTTCACGACCTATGGACAGGTCGTTCGCCAAACGACCTCTCTTGACGAAGATTCTGACGGCATGCCCGACAGCTGGGAGATACAGTGGCTTGGCTCGACCTCCGCCAACGCCAGTGCGCATGCCGACTTGGATGGGCTTTCGAACTATCAGGAATTCATCGCGGGCACCGACCCCACAAACTCGGCAAGCTATTTCTGGTTATCGATCAGTAACGAAGGTCCCGCGCTGATTGTTGGCTTTGATGCGCTCGCCGCGGAAGGCCCAGGCTACGAAGGACGGGTCCGCATCTACGACCTGCTGTTTTCGACCGACGGGGTTGCAGGCGTTTGGCATGGGTTGCCCAACCACACGAACATCACCGGTAACAATCAGTGGCTTCGCTTGACCAATGCGCCGCTACTGCACCCAACGTACTTCCGAGCCCAGACGCACCTGGAGTAAGAAGGATTCGAAGGCGATTTAAAGAGAGTCAAAGGGACAGACCCGAATGCTGCTACTTTAAGGGTTTCCAGCATCAATATCTTAAACCATTTACAGAAGGTCGCGAAGAACGCAAAGGCTCAATCACTGCTGCCGGTGGAGCCCACCGGACTCCAAACGGAATAGCAGGGACAGGGTTAAGCGATCCGCCGGCTTGCCCGCCGTAGCGCGGAGCGCGAAGGAGGGTTCTTTCCTTCGTGTCCTTTGCGATCTTCTGTAAAATTCTTAATAGTGCCGTAGTAACTATGCACGGATGGCTTAAATTAGCAGCATTCGGGACAGACCCGAATGCTGCTAA
>JBLHHU010000234.1:0-5451 GCA_047615735.1 Kiritimatiellia bacterium
CCTTTGGTGGCATAAATCCTGAATCCAATGCCTACCAGTTCGCGCGCGAGTGGCAACACGGCTGCCTTATCCGAGTCGCGCACGGAAACAAACACGTTTCCGCCCGATGGTATCGGATTACCTGCAGCCAATTGGCTTTTCATGAAAGCGACGCCATGATCGGCATCAATCCCCATCACTTCACCGGTTGATTTCATTTCCGGTGAAAGAATCACATCAATACCCGGAAACCGCACAAACGGAAAGACAGCCTCTTTGACCGAAAAATGCGTTGGCGTGATCTCTTCGGTAAAGCCGATATCCGCCAGCTTTCCCCCCACCATGCATAATGCGGCCAATTTTGCCAGTGGAACGCCAATCGCTTTACTAACAAAGGGCACCGTGCGGGATGCACGTGGATTGACTTCGATAATATAGACCTGCTCGTCTTTGACCGCATACTGAATGTTCATCAGTCCGCAAACTTCGAGTGCATCAGCCAAGGCGTACGTGTGGCGTCGAATCGTATCCAGAACGCCTTCACTCAAGCTCGTGGCAGGAATGACACAGGCACTGTCCCCAGAATGGACACCGGCCCTTTCCACGTGCTCCATGACGGCGCCAATGACGGAGGTGATGCCGTCGGAGACACAATCGACATCCACTTCGATCGCATTTTCGAGATAGCGATCGACCAAAACCGGACGCTTTTCAGAGGCTTCAACAGCATCACGCATATACGTGCGTAACGCTTCCTCCTCGTGCACGATGACCATCGCTCGGCCTCCAAGGACAAACGATGGACGTAACAGTACGGGATAACCAATTTCGGACGCAATCTCCGCAGCCTGATCAGCACTGGTTGCGAGTCCGTTTTCGGGCTGCAATATATCGAGTCGCTGGGCTAACTCCTGGAAAAATTTCCGATCCTCGGCCGCTTCAATGTTTTTTGGTTTTGTGCCAATAACATTTGCGCCGTTATCCTCGAGTCCCTGCGCCAAATTCAACGGCGTTTGACCGCCGAATTGGACGATAACACCTTCGCATTTTTCACGTCGATAAATGTGCAAGACGTCTTCAAGGGTCAATGGTTCAAAATACAGGCGATCACTTGTATCATAGTCCGTACTGACCGTTTCCGGGTTACTGTTAACCATGATCGTCTCAAAACCGGCTTCACGCAGCGCGAACGACGCATGCACGCAGCAATAGTCGAACTCGATGCCCTGCCCGATTCGGTTCGGGCCGCCGCCAATGATCATAATCTTTCTGCGATCAGAGGGTTCAGCTTCGCCACCGGCACTGTACGTGGAATAGAAGTAAGGGGTGTGTGCCAAAAATTCTGCGGCGCATGTATCGACCAGTCCGTACGACGGCAGTAAACCGATGCGCTCGCGCGCAGCTCGCACCGCGTCTTCTTCATCCTTAAGCAACCAAGCAATCTGTCGATCCGAATAGCCAAATTCTTTCGCCTGCAGGAACAGCGCCTGATCCGCCTCTAAGGTAGCCAGATCGCCTGCAGAGGCAATTTCGTCTTCATAGGCAGCCAGTTCCGCGAAGTGGCGCAGGAACCATCGGTCGATTTTGCAGATGTCGTAAACATGGTCGACCGACCAACCACGCCGAAAGGCCGCATGCACGAAAAACATCCGTCCTGCCGTAGGCCGTTGTATGCCTTCGGTAAGTGCGGCGTCGTCAAGGCTGTCAAAATCGGGGCCCTTGCCATCCGCACCAAACCCGTCACGACCAATTTCGAGAGAGCGCATGGCTTTCTGAAAGGATTGCTTGAAGGTTCGGCCAATACTCATGGTTTCGCCCACAGACTTCATCTGTGTGCCCAACGTGTCGTCAGCGGCGGAAAACTTTTCGAATGCGAAACGTGGAATTTTCGTGACCACGTAATCGATCGTCGGCTCAAAGCAGGCAGGTGTTTCACGCGTGATATCGTTCGAAAGCTCATCCAGCGTATAGCCAACGGCTAGCTTGGCTGCAATTTTGGCAATTGGGAACCCGGTCGCTTTTGATGCCAGCGCACTTGAGCGCGAGACGCGCGGATTCATTTCAATCACCACCACACGACCGTCATCGGGGTTGACCGCAAACTGAACGTTCGAGCCACCCGTTTCAACGCCAATTTCACGCATCACGGCAATCGAAATGTCGCGCAGGTTCTGGTATTCACGATCGGTCAAGGTCTGCGCAGGGGCAACGGTGATACTATCACCCGTGTGAACGCCCATCGGATCGATGTTTTCAATCGAACAGATAATGACGCAGTTATCCAATTTGTCGCGCACGACCTCGAGTTCGTATTCTTTCCAACCCAGAATGGACTCTTCGATCAGAATTTCGCTCGTTGGGCTGTAAAAAATACCGCGTTTACAAATTTCTTCAAAGTCGGCGTCGTTGTAGGCGATTCCGCCGCCCGTTCCACCCAGCGTGAAGCCAGGGCGAATGATCAACGGATAATCACCAATGCGCTCCCGAATCTGATAAGCCTCTTCCATGTTGTGCGCCGATTCGCTCAACGGCACTTCCATGCCAATATCCTGCATGGCCTGTTTGAAAAGCTGTCGATCTTCTGCTTTTCGGATGGCGTCAGCGCGCGCGCCGATAAGCTCTACCCCATGTTCCTCGAGCACGCCGGCCTCGGTTAGCGACATGGCCAAATTGAGCGCTGTTTGGCCACCGAGCGTCGGCAGTAACGCGTCCGGTTTTTCACGGGCAATGATTTGCGTCAGCACCTCAAGCGTAAGGGGCTCAATGTAAGTGCGATCCGCGAATTCGGGATCGGTCATGATCGTGGCCGGATTGCTGTTTACGAGAATGATCTCGAAGCCTTCTTCGCGTAGCGCCTTGCAAGCCTGCACGCCGGAGTAATCGAACTCACAGGCTTGGCCGATCACAATCGGACCGGACCCAATCAGCATGATGCGTTTAATGTCTGTACGTTTGGGCATGTTGCGGAATCCCCTACTTCTTCGCTGAACGCACCGACGGTTTAGTGTCGCGCTTTTTTTGTTCTGACAGTGCTGCACGTACAAAATCTTTGAACAACGGATGCGACTTCAGCGGCGTCGACCGAAACTCTGGATGAAATTGGCAGGCCACGAACCACGGATGGTCGGGAATCTCGACAATTTCGACAAGTTCTCCGTCCGGCGACAGCCCCGAAAACACCATACCTTTACTCTCGTAGCGTTCACGGTAGGCATTGTTAAATTCGTATCGATGCCGATGACGCTCATCCACCGAAGCACTGCCATACAGTTTACGGGACCGACTTCCTGGCGTAAATTTGCAGGGATAACCACCCAAGCGCATGGTGCCGCCCTTGGCCTTCACGGTGCGTTGCGATTCAATCAGGTCAATCACCGGATGCGTCGTCTCATCATCAAACTCGGTACTGTTCGCTCGTGGTAATCGGCACACGTTACGCCCGAATTCCATCACCGCGCACTGCATACCAAGACAGATCCCAAAGAATGGGATGCCGCGTTTGCGGGCGTACTTAACCGCTTCGATCTTGCCTTCGATACCACGATCACCAAAGCCACCAGGGACCAGCACTCCGGAAACGCCTTTGAGCATGGCCGCAGCACCTTGGCTCTCGATTTCTTCTGACTCGACCATTCTCACTTTAACGCCAACGCTGTTGGCGATGCCGCCATGTGTGAGCGCCTCGTAGATACTTTTATAGGAGTCCTGAAGGCCGATATATTTTCCCACAACAGCAATTTCGATTTCGCCGTTTCTTGGGGACACCAGCGTACGCACCATCTTGCGCCAGTCGCGCAAGTTGAGACTATTCACATGCAGCTTCAAATGCTCCAGCACATAGACGTCCAGATCCTGCCGAACGAGATCGAGCGGCACTTCGTAAATTGTGTTGGCAACGTCCTTCTCCTCGATAACGAGGTGCTTCGGCACATTGCAGAACAGCGCCATCTTGTCTTTGTGCTCTTGGGTAAGCGAATGCTCACAGCGGCAAATAAGCATGTCGGGCGAAATACCGATCGTGCGCAACAACCCTACGGACTGTTGGGAGGGCTTTGTTTTGAGCTCGCCGGCGGCCTTGATGTAAGGGACCAGCGTGATGTGCATAAAGATCCCGTTTTCGATCCCGATCTCCTGTCGAATTTGGCGAATCGCCTCCAGAAAGGGAAGTGATTCAATATCACCAACCGTACCACCGATTTCGGTGATAAGAATGTCTGTATCCTTGGCAATGTGGGAACGAATCGCCGCTTTGATCTCATCGGTAATATGTGGGATCACCTGAACCGTCTTACCGAGATAACCACCGGCACGCTCGCGTGAAATGACACGGCTGTAGATGCCCCCCGATGTGTGATTCGAAGTCCGTGTGCAATCAATGCCAGCAAAGCGTTCGTAATGACCTAGATCAAGGTCTGTTTCGGCACCGTCCTGGGTGACATAGACTTCTCCATGCTGAAAGGGAGACATTGTGCCTGGATCGACGTTCAAATACGGATCCAGCTTCTGCAGGCGTACATTATATCCGCGACGCTGCAGCAAGAGTGCAATTGAGGCTGCGGTCAGCCCTTTACCCAATGACGACACCACGCCGCCTGTAACAAAAATATGTTTAGTCATTCCGTCCGTCTCAACTCCATTTCAGAATCAGTCTTTTTTAAGAGATCATCCTTATTCAGGATTCAAATTCAGTTCCAATTCAGGTGATGTTTTTTCCAGTGCTAATTTATCCACTTCGCCGCCATCCAAACCCAGCGGGTATTTCCCAGTGAAGCAGGCTTTGCAAAATCCTTCAGTTACCCCTAATGGAGCAAGCAAGCCCTCTTCACTCAAATAACCCATCGTATCGGCGCCAATGAATTGACGAATCTCTTCGACCGTATTGTCCCCGCCGATCAGTTCTTCGCGCGTTGGAAAATCAATACCATAATAGCAAGGGTGTGCTATCGGGGGACAAGAAATCCGCATGTGAATTTCTTTTGCACCGCACTCACGTAATCGCTCAACGCGGCGGCGTGCCGTCGTGCCCCGCACAACCGAATCGTCCACAACAACAACGCGCTTACCTTTTACGACTTCTGAAAGCACGGATAGTTTCATGTCGACCCCATCCGCGCGCTGCTTCTGCTCTGGCATAATAAAGGTTCGACCCACGTAGTGGTTACGAATAAATCCGTAATCGAGCGGAATACCGCTGGCACGAGAATACCCGAGCGCGGCCGAATTTCCGCTATCGGGAATGGGGATAACAATATCCGCTTCGACAGGATGCTCTTCCGCCAAGCGTGCACCATAGCCGAGACGCACCTCGTGCACGTTTGAACCGAACACGCGACTGTCAGGGCGCGCGAAATAGACCAGCTCGAAGACACACTGCGCCAATTCACTTGGGCCGCCTTCAGCGAAATGACTACTACGCATACCGTGCTTATCAATGATGATTAATTCACCGGGCTCGACATCCCGCACGTATTC
>JBLHHU010000235.1:0-5417 GCA_047615735.1 Kiritimatiellia bacterium
CTTATCCTGATGGGCTTTCGCCGATCCATGACCCGCGTAGGATTCATTGTACCCAAAAAATGCGAAAATGACGTCGGCGCCGACGTGGCGCAGGTAGGCATCTTCGGCCGTAAACCCTTTGTTGCGTGGTTTGCTGTCAACGGTGTCGCCCGGAAAGCTCATGTTGCGGAAACTGACGTTCTTTCCCTTAAGCTCGCTTTGGAGCACGGTTTCGACCCATGCGTCGTGCTGCATACGGTCAGGCAAACCATTGCCAATTAGTGAGATCACATCGTCCGACTGGAAAACGAAAGGTTTTGGACTGTCTGCTTGCGCCGTGGCGATGACGGTTGTCGCGGCTAGCAAAACGAGGGTCTGCAGGTTTTTCAGGATCATCTGATCTCCAGTTGCGTACATAGATACATTTGAAATCGAGCAAATATAAAAGCGTATCCAGATAGTGCTAAGCGCTACAATAGAAATGTCGACATTTCTCGGGTCTGCAGCTAAATGCGGCTTTTTGGATTGTGGGGCTAGTTAGTGAGAGCGGGTCGCAGGAAAAACTTGTCACATGCCCCGTTCCGATTACATCATTAGGCATGACTATATCTAAACTAACATCAGGCCTCGTTTCACATTTCGTTCTGTTTTCTCTGTTGCCCACGATTCTTGTCGTGGCTGATGTGCCTGCCCATGTGGGCGTCGGTGCCAAACCAATGGATGGTGCCGAAGTCATCATTGATGGCACGCGCGAGATGTTGGACGACAAATGGACCTATTGGCAAGGCCCACGCTTTGCGTCATCGCTGCCGATCAAATGGAAGATTGTGGACGACCCCGTCGACGGTGGTACGTGTGTCATGAGCGACGACCCTGCGGCCGCCGGAGGGCGTTATGGCGCTGCCGATATCGTCACCAAGGAGGCGTATCGTGACTTTCGCCTGCATGTAGAGTTTCTCGTGATGAAACCGGGCGGGAACAGCGGCGTCTACCTCCAGAACCGCTTCGAAATCCAGATCTTGGATGGTGACAGCACCAAGCACGGCATGGCTGCGGTCATCAATGAAGCCAGCGCGCCTTACGAAGCCTATAATGGCACGGGCAAATGGAATGCGTACGACATTGTGTTTCGCGCCGCACGGTTCAAAGATGGTAAGCGGGTCGAGCAGCCCAAGGTGACGCTGTATTTCAACGGCCAAAAGGTGCATTCTGAGCAAAACATTACCAAGGTATGGGGCGGTCGCAACTCGGGCGTCGACGGCGGTAATAATGATGGGCACGGATTCACGGATACGCCCCAGGGTATAAAACTGCAGGGCGAAGGCCACGATGTACGCTATCGTAACAGTTGGATTAAGGCGCTTGATTTGACGGACGCCACGACGGATTTCTGAGTCGCCTTTCGTGCGCGGGAAGAGGAGTCGTTTGAAAAATCATCAGCGCATGAAATCTGTTCCTTATATTGCGATGGCCTGTTTCTGTATGGGGCTGGCAGCCGTTTCCGCCTCGGATGCGGTCACACCACGCGCGCATGATGCCAGTATCGCCGGCATCACTTTGTTTGCTGATACGCCTGACATCGTGACGCCCGTTGGAATCGCCGTCGCTCCCGATGGCCGCGTTTTCGTCCAAGAAAATCACACGCACCAGCGTCCTGGAAATTATGTTGGTCCCGAAAGCGATCGTATTCTTGTTTTCGAAGATAACGACAACGATGGCGTTGCGGATAAGCGCTCCGTTTTTTACGAAGGTGGCATCGCAAGCACAGATCTACTGTTCGGTCCTGACGGGCACCTCTATGTCGCCACACGCTCGGCGATTGTCCGTTTCCTGGATGCAGCCTCACACAAGGTAGCAGAGGGTGCGCCGCAGGTATTGGTGAGATGCGATACGACGGGCGACTACCCGCACAATGGCGTCGGGGGGCTGGCCATTGACCCTGCTCATCCAGAATGGTTGGCGTTCGGTTTTGGCGAAAATTTGGGTGCAGCGTACACGTTCATTGGTTCGGACGGTATCACATGGTCGGGCGGCGGCGAAGGCGGCTCGACCTATCGTTGTCGAACGGACGGCAGCGCGCTCGAACGCGTGGCGACAGGCATTTGGAATGCATTTGGAATGGGGTATGACCTTGAAGGTCATCTTTTCGCCACGGATAACGACCCAAATAGTACGCCGCCTAACAGGCTCTTGCATGTCGTTGCGGGCGCGGATTTTGGATATGAGTATTGCTATGGCCGTTCCGGACGGCATCCATTGGTGAGCTGGTACGGCGAAATCCCGGGCACGCTTGGCATGAGCGGTGCGCTGGGTGAAGCAGCCTGCGGTGTCGTTCCTTATGGCCCCAAGCAGCTGTTGACGGCCTCATGGACTGACAATCGGGTCGATGTGCATCCGCTCGCGCAGCATGGCGCCACGTTTGCCGCGGGCCGTAAACCGTTCGTCAGTGGACCTTTCAATTTCCGGCCGGTGCATCTGGCGTACACGGCGGACGGCCGTCATCTGTATATCAGTGATTGGGTTAGCTCCTCCTATGCGGTACACGGCAAGGGCCGTATCTGGCGCGTGGCGTTCAAGGAGCCTGTCGACCTTGTGCCTCGTACACGTCCTGTTGTCCTTGCTCCTACTCCCGCTACGGCGCTCAAGAATCTGGCGGATCCGGATCCCTATGTCAGGACCGAGGCGATACGTGTGCTCGTGAAGCATCCGAACGTGCTGACGTCGTATAACTGGCAAGGCAATCCTAGTTCTGTCGCGCGGGCTCATTACGCGGTCGCGCGCAAGCGTCTGGATGCAGAGGGACACACCGAGATCATTCCCGCCTTACTAAAAGACGTGAGTGAGACGGTACGGTTCGTCGGAATCAAGTGGATCGCGGATGAAAGACTCTCGGCGTACAAAGCGCTGCTGGAACAACACCTTGCGCGCGCCGACATGAGCCGTCGTAACCTGATGGCTGTTGTGGCGGCGCTGGACCGGGTGAATGGCGAATCGCGCCGTGAGTTTTCCCCAAGTGCAACGCTGTTGGGCATCGCGCAAGACACATCGAAGCCCGCCGCCCTTCGCGCTCTGGCCTTAAGCGCCGTTTCGGTCGATCACCGTGCGTTGACTGTTTCTGTGCTGGCTGGGCTAGCCAATGAATCGAATAGCGCGATTCAACGTGAAGCCATTCATTCGCTCGTCATCCACAAGGATGCCGCGCGTGCATCGGCGTTGGCGACATTGGCAGGGAGCGAAGGTCTTGACCCAAATTTACGCGCCGATGCCATTGCTGGCCTGGCTGCGTTCGCTGCCGAGCACGACGCGCTACTGGTGGAACTGAGCGGCGATGCGAATACGGTGATCGCTGCGGAAGTGAAGCGCAGTCGCGCGGCAGCCGGGTTGGCAAAGCGACCGTTGCTGCCGAAGCCCAGCCCTGATGACCTTGCCGCTTGGGAGCAGCTCTTGGCTGGGGTAAAGGGCAAGCCGGACACGCGCGTCGGTCGGCGCCTCTTTTTTCACCCGCGTATGGGTGCCTGCTATCAGTGTCATGGAATGAACGGGCGCGGACTCGCTGTGGGGCCGGACTTGACGGCGATTCGCAAGCAGAGCGGAATGTCGCGCCAATGGCTTTTGAAGCATGTCCTTGATCCCAATGCGGCCGTTGCGCCGTATTATCGGCCGCAGATTATCACCACGCGCAATGGCAACGTACAAATGGGATTCATTCTCGGCGTCGAGGGCGGCACGCAGGGTTATGTCGGCTCGGACGGAAAGGTCTTCTATGTCAAAAAGCATGACATCACTCAGCGAGAGGAGCTGCCCGTTTCGCTGATGCCCCCCGGACTACTTAATGCCATGTCGGCGAGCGAAATCCGTGACCTTTTGGCGTTTCTGCTCAAAGGCCGAGAGTAAAGCCGGGTAGCATTGCCCCGTCGATTGCGCTGAAACGAATGCGGTCGACGACGGCCTGGTTTGAAGCTCGCGCATATCAAACGTTCGCGCTTGGACCGCAGTTACTCGGATTTCACGCACAGGACGACATTGGACGCTGTGGCGTATTGGGTGACGTTACGCGGCCTAAAAGGCTTCTGGTTTCCGTGCGCTGGTTGTGTTGGGGGGGGGAGGATTGTCGGCACCCACATCGGGATCAGCTTGTGTCAGTGCACTTGTTTTCGTTTGGGCCCTGCGGTAGACTTGGCCGCGTGTCAGGAAATAATAAGGCTGGTATGCCTGCTGAAAAGGAGGGGCTCGTGAGCCGTGCTGCAAGAATCGTAATCGCCGTAGGACTTTTCATCATGGGATGGGATGTTGCGGCTGTGACTGCTCAGAATTCCGGCGATGTGATTGTCATTGGCGCCGAACTGCGACCCAAACCAACACTTTCACCGGGACAGGACGGTCCACCGCAACCTCGTACGACGACGCCCGCGACCTTAAGCGGGATTCAAATTGTCGCCGCACCGGAGAAGAAGCCCGTGGTGACCGCGGGCATTGCTCCTATTGGTGCCATCATGGCGTGGGCGAAATCGATGCCCGACACCCCGCGTATGCCTGGCGGTTGGGTGGCGTGCAACGGACAGGAGCTTAAGGACGCGGGGAGTCCCTACAACGGTGAGATTATTCCGAACCTAAACGGCATCGGCGGTCAGCCACGACGGTTTTTGCGTGGTGGTACGCAGAGCGGCGCGACGGGCGGAGCAGAGGATCATCATCATGGCGGCTCACGCTCCCAGAAGTATGGTGATTCGCGAAAGCCCGTGGGCGAACCCGGGCGCGCCAAACATTTGCCGCCGTATTACGACGTCATTTGGATCATGCGCGTCAAGTAAGGTCGCCGAGCAGCGGCGCGAAATGTGTCTTTAGCTCCGTGGCCAGGTCCCGTGTTTCCAATCGCGACAGTCGTTCCTGTTGACCTTGAAGGATGGCCGCACGCAATGTCGTGTCGTGACACAGGCGACCAAGCATCTCGGCAATGCTTTCGAAATCTTTTTCGCGAAAGAGCACGCCGGCGCCGTCCATGGTTTCGGGCACGGCCGCTGCGGCATAAGCCATCACGGGGGTCTGGTTGAGCATGGCCTCGATGACGGGAATGCAGTACCCCTCGTGCTCGCTCATGCACAGAAAGACGTTGGCAGATTGGTAGTAGGCGTTTAGCTGGGATTGCGTCACGGAGCCGGTGAATTCAACCGCATCACTCAGTCCTGATTCACGGACATAGGACTGCAGCAGGTGATAGTAGCGTTCGGTGCCGGCGTAGGAACCCACGTGGATAAAGCGGCTATTGGGTTCGACGCAGTGGTGAAAGACGCTGAATGCCTGGATCAAATCGTCGACGCATTTGTTGGGCGCGCAGCGGCCGACGAAAACGATGTTCTTTTTTCCGTCGTTGAGGAGCTGGGTGACTTTGGGGTCCGGTTCGGAGCGCAGCATGCTGAAGTCCAGCACGAGGGGAAAGA
>JBLHHU010000236.1:0-5407 GCA_047615735.1 Kiritimatiellia bacterium
GTAGGCGGTCGACAAACCATGTCCCCCACCGCCGATGATAATGACATCGTAGGTTTTCTTGGGCTCGTGCCACTTGAAATTGATTCGTGTTTCTTGAAATTCGTTCATCGTGATGACTCAGACAGCGCGGCGTTCATCCGATCCGTGAATTCCTCAGCATAGGCGGCGAAAACAACGAGGAATACGCGTTCGTCTTCGAAATAGAGCTTGGCGGGAATGCCAGCAACGGAGCCCTGGGCATAAGCAGGGCGATGCCCAGGCAGTTCCCACTCGCATTCATGCCCTAGAAACTTCATGGCGTCGTTCATCGGAAGCCATACGCCAGCATGGCCACCATCGCGAAGGACGATGGCGTAGGCGTCATCAAGCGCAACCTGATCCTGTGCTGGATACACAAAAAGTTCATCTGGGGCAGTACGAAATACGAGCGCATCCGCCGGCCACTGTGCGGCATCCAAGGCGGCCTGAGTGGCGACGACGCGTGTGACGGTGACTTGACTAAGCTCGGGCACGGGCGGCCTCCTTGTCGTAGAACGGCGTGGCGACACGTCGAGCCGGTCGACCCTCGCACGTGACGTCAGGCGGAAGTTCGCCGTCGACAAAATACAGCCAGCCGAGCATGACCGACTTGCCGAGCGCATAGGAATAGCCGCTTGATGTGACATAACCGACGTACGCATCACCATGATACAGGACGGCGCCTTCCAGTGGCCGCTCTCCGTCTAGCTCGAACCCAACCAGTTGCTTGTCGAGCGGGATTTTGCCGGTTCGGGTCAGGGCGTGTTTTCCAATGAACGGTTCGGGCTTGTCTTGCTTAACAAGCCATTCATGATCCAGCCGCCGTGGTGTGGAGTCATAGTCGCTATCCTGCCCAACGATGATGTGCCCCTTTTCCAGACGAAGCAGCAAAAGCGTTTCGAGTCCATGCGGACGGATCCCGAGATCTTTGCCGAATGCCATCAGCGCGTTCCACAGCGTGGCAGAATGTTCTGCCGGATGGTGTAACTCACAGGACAATTCACCCGTAAAACTAAGCCTGTATAGGCGACACGGAATATCCGCCACGTCGACATCGATAACACCCAGAAATTTGGGTAAATCAGTAACGCCGGCGCGCTGCATCAGTTCACGCGTCAGCGGCCCGGTCACATTGATCGCCCCAAGCGCATAGGTTTGATTAAGAATGCGTACATCGAAACCCCAGGTCGTCGCCCAATCGCGCAGCCACATTTCGGCATGACTGGATCCACCGCTCGTGAACGTCAGCGTGTACTGGGTGTCGCTATCCTTGATAACCATGCCGTCGTCAAACACGTAGCCACGCTCGTCGAGCGTGATGACGTAACGTGAACGCCCCGCTTTAAGCGTGCTGATGCGTGAGGGATAAATGCGTTCCAGAAAAGCGAGCACGTCGGGTCCGGACACAATGAATTTTCCAAGCGTTGAAACGTCCATAATGGACACTGCTTCGCGCACGGCACGATATTCCGCTTCAGGATCGCCGTAGTTCCAGGCACGCCACCAATGCCCGGAGCGTTCCATCTGCGCCCCGAGGGCTCGATGCTCGGCAACAATGGCCGTATGCGCCATGGCGGGGTGATGCGCGCCTGCTGCAATTTCGGCGACCGTAAGTTGTTTATTCAAAGGTCGGGCCGTGAACGCGGGCTGAAGGGTTTGGCCACGTTTTTGGATGAAACTGCGTAAATAAGGAATACACGTACCGCCCTGACATGTACCGGTACCCGCCAGTGTGGCGCGTTTGATGAGTTCCATCTCCTGAAACCCCTGATCCCACACACGATCAAGATCCGCCACGCTGACGTTCGCACACGGGCAAACAGTCCCCTCTGTCGGGCACACAGGCACGGTGGCATCCGTGGCAGCGTCTCCGACAATGCGTACAGGCAAGTCCTTGCCCATCCGGTACAGCGCGTCACGCGGCTGCAGACCCAAGCCCACACAAACGCTATCACACATGTGTGTCGTAACCGTGCCATCGGCACCACGCACCACGACGGCGCTGACACGCTCATCGCCTTCGAAGCGAACTAACGCACCCGACACGTGGGTATGCGCAATACCCTGAGGCGGTGCGCCAACGGCGATCAGATTCCCAAGAGAAATCCCAGACTCGGACAACCGTTCCGCACCGCGAGCGGTGTAGACACCCAGAAGATGCGACCCGGGCACGACCGGTGCGATTTCCGAGGCACCGGTCGCGACGATGATTTCGTCTCGCACATGAATATGCCACATTCCATTATCGGTTCGCGCGACAACCAGCGGTCCAGCATAGATGCCAACCGCTTCTTGCCCGTCCTCAACATCAAGCGTGATAACGGACTTACCGGCCTGCTCTACTTCCTGCGCGGCGGCACGGCCGGATTGGCCCTGTCCAATGACAACAACATCGGTATGTTTGTTTAAGGCAGAAACGCTCTGCGTGTCATCGGGTGGGGTCGTTATGGGTGGATAACCGGACAGGTGGTCACGTTGGACAACGTGCCCCTTCTTTGTCTTTACCTGACAGGTCCGCACGTAGGAAATACCGTCTACGCTTGCCAGGCAGTGCGCGCAATCGCCGCCACAGCAGAGTGGGCCCCGATCGGTTGGCGCGATACCGGCACGTAACATCGTGACGAGAAGGGTTTCATCCGCTTCAAAAGGAATTGGGTTGCCGTCGACGTGAATGGTCATATTTCTCAGTACCTGCCGTAAGGCAGGCGGCGAAGCTCACAAAAGCGTGAACGCTTACGCTTTCATCTTTTTCATTTTAGGATCAAAAATGGGTTCGTCGACGACTGTGGCCGGAAACGTTTTGCCGAAATATTCGATCTCGACAGCTTGCCCGGCCTTGGCCACGGCGGCCGGAAGATAACCATACACGACAAAGACGCCAACACTATACGCGTGGTTCGCACTCGTCACGTGGCCCACGGCTTTGCCATCCACAAGAATCGCTTCATAGCCCAGCGCCATACCCTCTTCATTAAAGGTCATTGCACAGAGTTTTTTCTTCAACGGTTCGGTACTGGCCAAAGCACTGGCGCACTTACCGATGAAATCGTCCTTCTTCAGCTTTACGGTCCACCCCAACCCGGCTTGATAGGCATTGTACTCGGTGTACACGTCAGCGCCCCACAGGCGGTATCCCTTTTCAAGGCGCATCGAGTCCATCGCCCCCAAGCCGATCGCCGGCATGTCGAACTCGCATCCAGCGTCCCACAGTACATCCCAAACCTGCACAGCCATGTCCATGGGGATATGCAATTCCCACCCAAGCTCACCAACGTATGAAATGCGAAGTGCATATACGGGGGCGACGCCGATTTCAATCCACTGTCCGGTGAAATACGGAAATGACTCATGACTAACATTCGTGGCCGTGACTTTTTCAAGCACCTTACGTGCGTTTGGACCCCACAGGCCAAGCGCGGTGTAGTTATTCGAGATATCCGTAATCGTCACCGACCCATCGTTCGGGGCATGGTGCTTTGCCCAAGCCAGGTCCATTGGCAAAGAGCCTTCACCCACATGTAGCCAGAATTTATCCACACCCATGCGTGTCACCGTCAGGTCACGCTTTACACCCCCCGCGTCTGTCAGCAGCAGCGTGTACACGGCACGCCCAACGGCGACATCCATTTTGTTGCTGCACAGATAGTCAACATACGCCAAGGCACCCGAACCGCTGATCTCAATCAGCGACAACCCAGTCAAATCCATCAGGCCTACGTTTTCACGCATCTCAAGATGTTCCGCGCCCTGCAGAGGCGACCAATACTCGGCCGCCCAGCCCTCGCGTGCCGGAACGCGGCCCGCATACTTCTCAAGCAGCGGCTCATTGGCGTTGAACCAGTTGGGCAGTTCAAGCCCTGCGAAGGCTGTATATTCAACGTCCAGTTCGTTCAACCGTTCGGCAAATGGCGACCGACGCACATCGCGTGGTTCCGTTGGTGGTTGTTTAGGATGTATAATGTCGTAAATTTCACGGTAATTTTTCTTGGTAATGACCGTCGTGAACGCTTCTGTCGTTTGGAAGGGATGAAATCGACTGATGTGCGCCTGACGCATATCCCATTCCGACTCGCCATGCACCATCCACTCCGCAACGGATTTCCCGACACCGCCAGCGTGCGTTAACCAGGATGCAACAGCGGTCCAGAAGCCGCGCACCGGCGACGGCCCGATGATGGGCATGCCGTCGATGCTAAACGCAAACATGCCATTGATGGCTGTTTCCATGTCGAGTTCCGCAGACTTGAAGGCAGGCAAGACACGTTGCGCCTGTTCCCATGGCTCGCCGAAGAAATCATCAGGCGTGAACGGGTGAATCGCACTCTTTCCAACATCGCGCGGACGCACCATGTGTGCCTTGTGCCAATAGCTGCCGATGCCATAGCTGTCCCAGTGTTGGCGGAAGTACATCGCCGAATCAAGGTCACGCATCGTCGGATAGACGACTTCATGTGCTTTGTTGGCACGGTCGAACGCTTTCATTTCAGGAAGCGGGTTTGTGACGATATACTGATGCTCATATGCCATCAGCGGTAATGCGATGCCCATCTTCTCCGTTAAAGCGGGCGCCCAGATATTGGCGGCAAGTAGCACATGTTCACAGACGATGCGTGGCATATCCGGATGCGCCGTGTGCACCGCCACTACGGCGCCATTCTCAACCTCAATATCGGTCATCATTGCATGCGCAACAAATTCCACACGACCGGTAGCGATCGCTTCACGCGCTAGGGCACCGGAGACGTGAGCGCCTTTAACAATCAACCCTTGTGGCACGAACAAGCTACCCGTGATGAGATCTTCGTTAAGTAAAGGAAGTCGCTCGACGCTCTCTTTTGCGTTCAGAATTTCGGTTTCAAAACCGAAACCCTTTGCGGTCCCCTGCAGACGGATCATGTCATCCAGACGTGCCTGACTGGTACATACTTCAATTTGCCCAACGTGATTCCAGGTACGCTGATCGTCCTTGAAGTGGTCCAGAGAGGTAATCAGGTCGGATGTATACGTGCCCATCTGCGTCAGCAGCTTGTTGTGACTTAGCGGAACGATGCCGCCGGGCGCGTGCGACGTTGAGCCATCGTTTTCGTAGAGCTCCCCCTTATCGATGACGAGAATATCCGTCCAACCCAACTTGGCCAGATGATATGCAGCAGCACAGCCAACAATGCCGGACCCGATGACAACGACCTTTGCTTGCTTACTCAAGGGCACCCCACGTCTGATCCCTCCTCAAGTCATGACATTGGAGGCGACGGTGAAAAGAAAAAACAACGAGGCCAGATTCTATTCCAGCCCAAAGCAAGCAGTCAAGTATGGCAGCGGTATTCACCTTACGATAAAGACCATATAAGGCCCTTGCAGGACGTTCAGTACGCCGGCACCTGTAATA
>JBLHHU010000237.1:0-5395 GCA_047615735.1 Kiritimatiellia bacterium
GATACCGGCGGCGATATTTGGACAACAGGTACAAACTGGCTGGCTGAGGTTCCTCGTCCGGGTGCGGGGGCGATCTTTGGCCACTTGATATCGGCCGGGCATGCGACGGCCGACCTTGACGCCGAGACGTCTGTCAGTTGGTTGGATTTCCTGAACACCGTGCCAACGACGATCACGGCGACGAACGGATCGACGCTGACTCTGGTGAGCGAGGAGATGCCGAACGGTGATGTCATTTCGCCTGTCGTGTCGGTTTTGGGTAACAGCAGTCACGCCATCAACGCCAATCTGGCCGGTTCTGACGGCCTGCTGTTCACCACTTCAGCGGGATATCAGGGAAACGCCACGCTTACGCTTGGCGGCAACAACACCCATACAGGGCCGACGACGATAAGCGGCCCGCCCAATCAGGCGTACACAATTCTCAGAGCGGGCAGTTCGCAGGCCTTGGGAGGTTCGATTCTGGGCTTCAACAGAAGGGGTGGTCAGGAGAGGCTCGTCTTCCAACTCAACGGCCATGACATTACGGTTCCGGGGTTGAATTACGCGACAGGCGGGAATGACGGCGGCGGCTACGGCTCATTTGGCGGATATATTGCGAACATTTCCACTCAAGACTGCACGTTGACCGTCAATGCAGACGTTGACTGCACCTACAATGGGAACTTCAGCGACGCTGGTAGCGGCTCCCTGGCCTTGGTGAAAGACGGTGCCGGCACGCTAACGCTTCGGGAAGCCAATACCTACCACGCCTATTCTGGCGGCCTGACGATCAAGGACGGCAAGTTGGTTCCGAACGGAAGCGATAACGTGTTGGGTACGGGCGGTGTCACTATGGGTGATGCAGGTAAGACCGGCACGCTCGTGCATAGCGGCGCAACCACCTTCGATCAGGCGTTCACCATGGCGGCTGGCGGTGTTGGTGCATTCGAGTTCGCTGCCGATGTGACGCTTAGTGGCATCGTCGATGGTGATGGTGGATTGACGAAAACTGGCGCAGGCACACTCACGCTCACAAACCCGACCAATAGCTGGAGTGGCGA
Source organism: Kiritimatiellia bacterium (assembly GCA_047615735.1). Classification (GTDB taxonomy): domain Bacteria; phylum Verrucomicrobiota; class Kiritimatiellia; order UBA8416; family JAIOPI01; genus JAPKCZ01. The sequence continues at coordinate 1,044 of JBLHHU010000237.1, forward strand.
CACAGGTGTTGATGTGGGTACGCTCAGCGTCAGCACCAACCATCTGGCTGACACGGCGGATGTTCGTGTCGCGACCGGAGCCATCTTGGACTTGAATTTTGACGCTACGGACACCGTGCGGGAGCTCTACTCCAACGGCGTCGCTCAAGTCACGGGCACCTGGGGTGCCGTCGGCTCGGGCGCGGATAACGAAAGCAGCTTGTTCAGTGGCCCCGGCATTCTGAATGTCGTAGGTTCTGTGCCGGTTGCGCCGACAGCGCTCTTTAGCGCAACACCAACCAATGGTGTCGCGCCGCTGGTGGTGACCTTCACGGATACATCGACGGGCACGGTGAGCAACCGTTTCTGGGACTTTGGTAACGGGCACACGACTAATACGACGTCGACTGCCGTTGCCAGCACCTACACCAACGCGGGTATGTACACCGTCCAGTTGATTGTCAGTGGGTCGCTCGGAAGCAGCACCAATACCAAGGTGAACTATGTCGTGGTCTCGTCACCCTTGCCACCGCCGCCGATGTTCGCGCAGGGCTCGTTCTCTGCAACGGGCGGTGTTTCGAGCCTGACCTTCGACACCGAAGCTGGATATCGCTATGGCGTTCAGTATCGAGATTCGTTGATGATAGGGATATGGTTGCCGCTGATCGCGAACCCGAACTTCCCGCCGCCAGAAGGCTGGAGCGCGGTATCTGTTGGTGCGCCAATGATGATTGTCGACACGAACTCGGCTAGCACGACGAATCGCTTTTATCAGATTCGCGCGACCGCACCCTGATGTATCGCTGATCCGGGAGCCCTAGGGCTCCTCGGGTCGCAGGCGTCTGTAGGATGTTTATCCGACATGATGCCCTTATGTCTGTCGTGTAGAGTGATTTGCAGTCATGTGCTGGCCCGTCTATTGGTGACGATCGTCCGCCTATTCATAAGGATTTGCTGTGATCAGATTATTGTCGATGGGCGCCCTTTGTTACCTCCTGCTGGGCGTAGTCGCCCATGCGCAGTACGCCGATTGGCGACATTCCGGATCGTTCTATATTCTGACGACCCAAGATGGCGCGGCACTTCCTGCATCTGCACGCGAGGAAAATTTCCCCGTACTCCTTCGTTTGGACCGTGAAGGCTTTGACTTCAGTCAGGTCGCACCCGGGGGCGACGACATTCGTTTCACCAATGCTGAAGGCCTGCCGCTGACCTACCAGATCGATGCATGGGATCCGACCAACGGGCATGCCAGCATTTGGATACGAATCCCGCTGATCAAAGGCGATGCGCAGCAGGAAATCAAAATGTTTTGGGGCAATCCCGAGGCCGCCACGGCCTCAAGCGGGTCAGCCGTATTCAGCGCGACAAACGGATTCCTAAGCGTGTTCCATATGAGCGGTCCGGTTCTTGATGAACTGGGCACGGTCACGGCAACGGATACGGGCACCGCGCCCTCGGTTGGTATGATCGGAGCAGCGCGCCATTTCCCGGGGGGCAAGGGCATCTTCTGCGGCGACGCGATCAACCATTTTCCGACCGGCGCCGTTTCACATAGTTCGCAAGCCTGGATTCGTCCCGCCCGTGCCAATGGTCGTGTGCTTGGCTGGGGCAACGAAGCGCGCGTCGGCAAGGTGATCATGCAATATAAGAGTCCGCCACACATGATCATGGAGTGCTATTTCTCAGGTGCGGACGTACGCGGGGGTACGCGCCTTTTCAATGACCAGTGGGTTCACGTGGTGCATACCTATGAGCAAGGCAATTCACGACTCTATATCAACGGCGCACTGGACGGTGTCACTGAAACAACGAGCAGTCCCTTGGACATCAATCGGCCTGCGCGTATGTGGATCGGCGGCTGGTATAATAATTACAACTACGCCGGCGACATCGACGAAGTTCGCCTCTCGAATGTGTTTCGTTCCGCCGACTGGATCACGTTGGAGTACGAAAACCAAAAACCGCAGCAGCGTCTTGTCGGTCCGTTGGTGCGACATGGCAACGGATTATCGGTTTCCGAGAAAGCTATTCGAGTCGATGAAGGTCAACCGGTACGGGTGCGCGCGTCTGTCGGGGATGCACGGAAATGGTATTGGATCATCAAACGCGGCGATCACAGCCAGGTCATCGCTGTCGATCGCCTCAATCTCGCGTGGGACGCGGGACGCGTTGCAGGGGATCTCTCGCTCACCCTGCAGCTCAAGGCCGTCTATGCAGATGGTGTAAAGACTGTTGATATCCCCGTGACGATTGAAGAAGCCGTTCCTGAACCTGTGTTCAATGTCAAACTGCCGCGCCGTTGGGATGGGCGGTCGACGCTTGAAATCGAGCCACGCATTTCCAATCTGAAGGCGATGCAGGCCGCTGGCGCATCGGCGCTGACTTATGATTGGACCGTCTCTGGCCTCGCCACGATCAATCACGAGGAGCCCGGGAAACTGGTGCTCGCCCGATCGCAGAACAGCGGCGAACTGCAGGTCTCGCTAACCCTCAGTAATGGTGGACCGCCCGTTACCCAGACGGCCAGCCTGCGTGTGGCCGAGCCGAAAAAGGATGCCTGGGTCGAGCGTGTGCCCGAGCCGAACGAAAAGCCCGAGGACAATCAGTTCTACGCCCGAGGCCCTCGAAATGAAGGTACGCTTTACTGCAATGGCACAATTGAGCAAGACGCCGATTCGCTTTTTTTGAAGCTGTACGCAGATGGGAAATTAATTAAGACCCTGAAACGAAAGCCATGTCCAAAAAACACGTATGCCTTCGCGGCGAAACTCAAGCCCGGTTTGATCAAGTACCGCATCGAACTCGGGTGCACGCGCGATGGCGTTGAAACGGTTTTGCACACCGCCAAAAACATGGTTTGCGGTGATGCCTATATCATCGAAGGCCAATCCAATGCACTTGCCACCGATACGCGCGACGAATCGCCACGTGTGACCAACGACTGGATTCGGAGTTATTCACGCGTGCGCCATTACCGCGAGGGGGAAGCTCAGAACCTGTGGTGTAACCCTGTCTGGAAAGCGAAAGCCGAGCATCGCGCGGAGTTGGGCTGGTGGGGCATGGAACTGGCGAAACAGTTGGTGGAGAGCCAGCAGGTACCAATCTTTATGGTTAACGCTGCGGCCGGCGGGACGCGAATCGATATGCATCAATGCAATCCGGAGGAGCGCGATGACCGCCGCACGATTTACGGGCGTATGCTGTGGCGTGTGCAACAGGCACGTCTGACACACGGCATTCGCGCCATCATGTGGCATCAGGGCGAAAGCGACCAGGGTTCTGATGGCCCAGACGGCGGCTATGGTTGGGAGACTTACGAAAAATATTTTCTCGCCATGTCCGCAGATTGGAAGCGGGACTTTCCGAACGTGGCGCACTACTACCTGTTTCAGATCTGGCCTAATTCATGCAGCATGGGAAATGGGCATGGCAACATGCTACGGGAAGTACAGCGATCTCTGCCACGCCTGTACGGTAACATGGATGTCATGTCGACCCTCGGCATTAAGCCGGGCGGTGGATGTCATTATCCGTTGACGGGTTGGGCTGAGTTTACACGCCTGATTTTCCCTTTGATTGAGCGGGATATATACAACAAAGCGCCCATCGAATCCATCGCCGCGCCCAATTTGCTCAATGCAAGCTATGTCGGTGCGGAACAGACTGCCATTGTACTAACATTTGATCAGCCCGTGATTTGGCACGATGGGCTGATCAACGAATTCTATCTGGATGGCGCCAAAGGGCATGTCGCATCGGGACGTGCAGACGGAAGCCAGGTCACGCTCCTGCTGAAGGCGCCCCTGAGCGCCGAACGGCTCACCTATCTCGACGAACGCTCCTGGAGTCAGGACCGACTGTTGGTTGGCCAAAATGGCATCGCCGCGTTAACCTTCTGCGATGTAGTCATTGATAATTAGCGCTATGCGCATAGACGTTTTGGAGATGGTGGTTGTGAAAGACGTTGATGTCCCCTTGCGCAAGGCAAGGGTTTTCAAGCTGGCGGCGATGCTGTTCTTTGCAGCATTTTTTGTGTTGCGGTTAACGATTGTCGACGGCGTTGCTGGGGCGGTTCACGCGGACGAGAACGATATCATCACGCGAGCGGCTCACGTCACACCGTCACCGCGTCAGTTGGCGTGGCAGGAAATGGAATTCACCTGCTTTATTCATTTTGGCATGGCAGAGGATGTCGATGCCCGTCAGTGGGTGCGCGTCGCCCGCGATGCGGGTATGCAAATGCTCGTTCTCACCACCAAGCATCATCGTGGCTACTGTTTGTGGCCCACAAAAACAACCGACCATTCAATTCAGCAAAGCAGTTGGAAAGACGGTAAAGGTGATGTGGTTGCGGATTTGGCGGCCGCTTG
>JBLHHU010000238.1:0-5381 GCA_047615735.1 Kiritimatiellia bacterium
AGCCCAAGAGGCGCAACCACATCTTCGCCCACGTTTCGAATTTTGGAAGCACGTATCTGTTCAGCACACCCCCTGAAGAAAAGCGGTGTCGCCGGGTTCGTTCCTCACCCTCTGCCACCGCACTCCAAACTCCCCATCAAAGATGTCAGTGGCCTCACCTCGAGAACCGCGTTAGACAATTTCTTTGATGTACTTCGTTTTGGCCAAGCGCCAGAAGACCACGATGAAGGCGGTCAACGGAACGGCCAGAATCATGCCCGCAATACCGTCCAGTGCGGTTCCCCAGAAGAACATCGCGATAATGATGACAATGGGATGCAAGCCCGTGCGCTTTCCCATGATGCGCGGCGTCAAAAATGCGCCTTCAATCACCTGAACCACCACAAAGATGAGCAACACGAGTCCCAACATGACCAGACCACCGCCCTCTTGGACGTACGAAATTGGCAATGCAATCGCAAGGCCAATGACGTTACCCAGATACGGCACCACATTGAGCACACCTAGCATCAAGCCAATGACGAAACCGTAGTCGAGCCCGACGATTGAAAACCCTATGGCAAAGAGCAAGCCCTGCGCGATGGCCACGACGATTTGTCCGCGAAAAAAGGCGACCAGAATATCAATAAACTCACGACACAGGTAAACGGCATCTTTACGGGTGCTTGGCTTAAGAAAAGGCAACAAGCCCTCGAGGCGACCGACATCAAAGCTGGGCGTGATCAGAAAAAAGGCCAGGTAGACCGGAACGATAAACCAGCCCAGCAGACCAATCACCCAGCCGAATAGACCGATCCCCGCACGAATCGTTTCGGACACCACCTGGTGTGCCGTGGCCGCGATACGTTCCCAGTTCGCTTGAATCAACTCGGAGACTTTTGCATTTGTTTCTGCATCCACAGCCGTACCAGACTGCTCGATGAGTCGAAACTCTACCCACGCATAAGCGGCCGCGTACCACTCGGGCAGTTTCGCCGAAAGCCCAGCCATTTGATCCACCAACAGCATGCCGAAGCCCGCGACGAACGCCGCGAGCGGAATAAGGAACGAGAGAAAAACAATCACCACCGCGACGATGGCATTCATCTTTAATCGTCGTTGCAGGAAGTCGTAGTACGGACGAAGCAGGACGGCCAATAAGGCCCCCACGGCCAGCGGCATAAAGACGCCCGAAAAGGTACTACAGAACCCGACAACGGCCTTAAAGACTAGCGCCAGGAACGCGACAATGATGACAGCGCACACTATAGTGACACCCGCAGCGATCGTACGACGCTGCTTTTCAGTAAACATGACCTTGGTCAATTTTCCGTGTTCAGCCATACAAAACCCTTCCCTTTATACGTGACCGAGAGGCTAGTAGTTCACTCCACGTATGACAAGCCTTATGCTGTTGGCAGCATGATCAAGAAAGACTATAAAGTACAACCTTCATGAAAACCCGACGCAGCACCCTCCGAACCGTAACCATCGCAACGACGCTGGCCGCCATGTCTGCCTTGGCCGCGCAGGTCACGCGGGGCCCCTACCTTCAGAGCGGTGGCGCTACCGTTCTATGATCGGCTCAAAGCCGAGGGCTTAGCGGATGCCTACCCGTGGGACAATGCCAGCTCAACCAATCATTTTGCTGCTGCCAACATTGGGCAGGCGAAACACGTATTCAGCTTTTCCGTCGAGGACTAGGGCGTCACCGGAAGAGCATCTTCACCCAAAGGCACCGACGCGCGTGCGGGCAGATAACGGTAGTAGACTTCCAATGTCAGCGCCGCCATCGCCGTCGAGACGATACGCCCGGCCCGTCGCGCATAGATTCCACGCGGTGCCCAACTGCCTGCAAGCTCTCCGTCTTTTTCCTGAGCCTGAACGAGGGCTGGTTTCAACGCGGTATTCCACGCCTCCCATTCCGGCCCCTGATGCTGATAGAGCGCCAACGTCGTGTAATAGATTTCGTAAAAGACGGGCAATTGGTCATTCTCTAAATCCGGTTTTCGGCCAGCCAGAAAACCCGCCGATTGAATCGACCGGGCGTCCGTCCGTTTGTCACCCATCAGCTGCCGACTGAATAGGCCGATGGAAACAAGCGACGCCAGTGGGTTACGATCCCGGTAACCGTAGAGGCCGCCATGGTCGCCACCACCGACACGATCCAACCAGCGCGAACTGAGCACCAAGGTCTGATCGGGCACAACCAAGCCAGCACGTTTAGCACTTTTCAGCGCCAGGAACTGCCAGCCGAATACAGAGGTGTCGCCAGGCTCTTGTGGATAATAGCGCCAGCCACCATCATTGCTGTTCTGACTGGTGACGACAAAATTGACGGCATCCTGCGCGACGCGAAGCAGTTCAGGATCACGCGTCAAAGCAAAGGCCTCCGTCAGAGCGAGTGTCGCAATGGCCTGGCTGTACATGGCGTTAACCTCGTCCGGCTGACGAAAATCCCCCTCGGCCCGTGCCTGTGCCAGGAGCCAGTCGATGGCACGCTTGACGCTGCCCTGATGCAGACCATCTCCCGTATGGGTCGCCCCCCAGCCCAGATACGCGAGCAGCGCCAAACTCGTCGCCCCCACATCGTGGCCACCTTCGCCGCCGTGGCGCTCCATGGACCAACGTCCATCGGCCTCCTGCATATCAGCCAACCATGCCAGGGCCCCCTTGACGGCCGCCTCGGTCGCATCATCCCCGCCCGTGTATTTCAAAATGGTTTTCCGATCAGGAATCTGACGCAACACATATGGCGAAACCGCATTCTCCGGTTCGTCGAGCTGCACCGGTGGCGTTTCTGCGTCGTAGCTGACCTCTGGCGAAGGTAGAAAAAAGCCTTTGTGTGGCGCGGCGACGCTTTCGCCATGGGCCGCATGCATGGCATACGCATCGGACCGCGACGTCTTATGCATAAAGATACCACCCGCGGCTAGCTCACCTGCATTCCCCTTACCCGCACTGAGGCGATAACGCTTAGCGGAACGCGAAGCCACGCCCGATTGCGCATGATCCCCCTTAATCCGTGCACCGGACCCGCCCGATTCGACCACCTTTATTACACGATCTTCCATGGCGAGGCCATGCGAGCTGACGGGATCGCCCGACACGGTCAAATTGAAGGCGTGGCGTGGCTTCGTCACCCTGGAGGCACTCTCCATCAGCGCACCCGCGACGCCAGCGGACGTCTGCGAAGCAGGCACAGCACCGGAACGCACGCGTGCCGATCTCACGGGATCACCAACGGCCCCCTCCTCCGCGCTCATATGCATCACATCAGCATTCAAGCGCGATGCATGATAGGCGGCGTCCATCACCGGACGTCGCACATCGGATGAACCCGTCGGGCGACGGGATGCCGTAGCGAGCGCCATCGTCGGCGCCGAAACAGAAAATGGTGCCGCAGCTAAATCCGTCGCGGAAGCGTCCCCCAACGTGGCCGCGGGCGCTTGACGACGAACCTGTGCCTGACGCGCAGCCACCGCCACAGGGGAAGCCGACGTTGCTGTCGCCTTCAAATCTGCAGCGCGAGGTTTTGTAGAAACCGCACGCTGCATGGATGCTGGCGGACCCGGAATGGACGCATCAGCGGCAGCGCGATGCTTTGCTGGAGCAACCGTCTCAGATGTGGCCGCAGGGGCGCCAGACGGTGCGGCCTCCATTTGTACGGATGCGGCCATAGACTCGGCTTCCGTCACAACCGATGCAAGCACGCTTGCCATTTCAGCAGACGCCTTTTGCGCCTCTGCCGCGGGAGTGACACGCGCCGACACGCGGCCGGTCGGCATCGTGGCATCGTGGAGCTTGGTCGACGTGGCCGCGGTGGCCTGGCCGCCAGCACGGACAACGTCAACGGCGACGCGCGATCCGGCAGTCGCCGACGACGCGGCATGCTTCGGCGCGATAGACGCGCCTGACGATGCGCGTGCCGAAACCTTGGCTTGCTCCAACTGCATCTCAAACGAACGCGGCGCAGCGCTTGCCTCGGGCGTCGTTTGCAATGCGTCCAGCTCAGCTTTCGCCGCGCGTGTTTCCTGTGATGGCCGCGACGGAACGGTGCTGGCAACGGCCGCCAAAGCAGACAGCGTGGAATCAATCACCGCACGTTTCGCAGAGGATGCCGCGGATGCCGTATCCGAGATCGCTTCCGAGCGTGAAGGCGCATCGCTTTGATGTCCCGCTTTAGCGTTCATCCGTGCGGCAGATTTGGCCACCGCCTGCACGGGCGTTTCCATGGGCAGGTCAGCGAGCGCACGTTCTGACACAGGGGCCGCCTGATGCGCTGCCGACGGCAGCTTCGCGACGAGATCCTGTGTTTCCAAAGGAGAACCAGAGGACACCGTTTGGGCCACGTTGGCGACAGCCGACGGCGTCACATGGGCTAAGGCTTGTTCGTGAATGGCCCGTGTCTGGCTTGGCGCAGCCTCTGAAGCGGGTGCCTCGCTGCGATGCCCCGACGCCGCAACGGCTTTGATTGGTTGCTTCTGGGCAACCGCTTTGGCCGGGCGCTCCAGGCTCACCTCTGGGCGTGCCGGCGCGCTTTCGGGCATGGCCATGGCCGATACCGACGTCAGCGCGGGCTTCCTCGTCGCCTTCGTTTGAACGGGGCGCACGTGTGACACGTCCGCAGCGACCCTATCCGCTGGTATCGACGTCGAGTCAAGCGTGTCCACGTCCTGAACAGGGCGTGTCGCATCCGAAACGATCTCGCTCGGCCTAGAATCAGACACGTGCCCCGCCGCCTCTACTGGTTTGAACGTCTCCTTTTGCGCCACAGCTTGGGATGGACGCTCCAAGACCAATTCCGGCTGCGGCGCGGACGCGGCTGCGGGCGTCGCCGGTGCCACCGTAGCTTGCATCGTTTTCTTCGGTGTCGTTTTCGTTTCCATCGGCTGGGCCTGCGGCGCCGTCGCGGCTATCATATCCGCGGGCGCAGGTGCCGTCTTGAGGATTTCCACGTCCTGAATGGGACGCGTGGCATCGGCAGCGATCTCACTCGCTTTTGGATCAGCTCTGTGACCAGCCACTTCGGTCGGTGCCGCGCTGCTCACCTCTGGCGCCTGCGGAATCTCTTGTTCAAGCGGGACGGCGACACTGAATGTGACATGAATAATATTCGTGTATAGGTGCTCAATGTCCGCGACCTGACGTTGATCAAATGCTTCTTCAGGCTCTTTGATGGCATCTGCGGGCGACGGAGGCAAGGGCTCGTCCTCGGTCAACTCGGGGGTCTCTTCTTCTGCGATGGCGGAGGCCGCAGCGCTGGCAATGTCGACATCAGGCTGATCGGCGCGCTCGCCAGCATCGGCGACTGGCTCCGGAGCCTCATCCGGCTTGGAGGGCTTCTCTGTCATCTCCATGGCGGGCGCCACGACGTCCTCGAGCAACATCGCCAACGCATC
>JBLHHU010000239.1:0-5377 GCA_047615735.1 Kiritimatiellia bacterium
TTTTGTTGTTAGTAGCGACCTTGCCGACGATCGCTTTTCACTATGGTCTCGGCATGGAGGACTGGCTATTTCTTTCTACATGGTAACTCCGTGGTTAATCTTGTCTGTGGCCTATGGGATGGTAGTGCCCGCATTTAGGATTCAGTGAGACCCTATCCAAAGTCTCAATTGCGCATCCAGGCTTGCACGGCGCGCATGGCGTGGCAATATAGCCAAATGGCAAGTCTCGACAAAAAATCAAGCCCACCCAAGGTGTCGCCTGGGGTGAATTTGGGGCTCAACTTCGCTGTTGGCATGGGGTTGTTCAGTTTTGGAGGCTATAAGCTGGATCAGAAACGCGGGGACGGAAATCTATTCACGCTCCTTGGGATGTTTCTGGGGCTGATTTACGGTGGCTATGAGGTCTGGAAGTTGGTCAGAGTCCAAAACGCCGCCGAGCCTGCTTCGGATGACACGGAGAAGGAAGCATGATCTGGCTGGTTTTTGCCACACTTGGAACGGTCCTAATTCCTGGTCTGTTCCTTATACTGCGCGAGGCCCCCTTCCCTGCTGAGGCGTATTTCGCGGGCGTTGGTATTTCCCTGATCAATGGTTTTGTCGCGACATTGACGAACCGCATGGCGATTGGGCGTGAGTCACAGACCTTTTTGCTCCGCGCTGCTTTGGGTCATGGAACGCGTGTCGCACTTTTGGCGGGTATCGTTGTTGGCGCAGCAATAGGAGACGTTCCGAACCACAAGGCGCTCATTATGACAATTTTTTGTGGATATTTCATTTTTCAAGTATCTGAGATTGCAATGCTCCAGCGGGGGCGATATGGTACCCGCTCCATCCTGTCAAAAACGGAGTTATAAATGGACAAACAGAAGGCTGTTGAGCAATGGGTACATCACCATACTCAAGTAAATCCCAACGAATGGTCTATCCCGTTTGTCCACATTCCACTGCCCGAATTTTTGAGCCTACATGGGCTCATGCTCGTTTTCTGCGCTGCTTTTCTTCTTATCATCTTCGGTAAAGTCTACCGCAAGCACGATAGCGTCCCGACGGGTGTCACCAATTTCCTCGAACTTTTCGTTCTTTTTATAAGGGATGAAGTTTGTGTACCGCACATGGGTAAAGAAGACGGACGCCGAATGACACCCATCTTCTGCAGCATCTGGTTTTTCGTGCTGAGCTTGAATCTAATGGGCCTTATTCCGCTTTTTTCTACCGCCACGGCGAATCCTAATGTGACATTCGGCATGGCCACAGTCACCCTTCTGATGATGGTTGTCGGTGGCATTTATCGAAATGGTTTCGGCGGATTTGCCAAGTCTTTCGTGATTTCCGGTGTACCATGGCCTGTCCAATTCATCCTGATCCCAATCGAGTTGGCAGGATTGATCATTAAGCCGGTGGCCCTCATGATTCGGCTCTTTGCGAATATGTTGGCGGGACATATCATTCTATTCTCATTGCTAAGCTTAGGCGTCATCTATGGAAGTATGGCTCTCCTGCCCTCGCTTGCCATTTCCGTAGCGATCTATTTCCTCGAGATTTTTGTGGCTTTCCTACAGGCCTATATCTTTACGTTGCTTTCGTCGATGTTTGTTGGTTCTTTGCTACACCCGTCGCACTAAAGCGGCGGAATTTCGCCATGCTCTAACATCGATAAAGCTTGAGGTGGTTTAGGTAAGAGTTTACAGTCAAGCGCTTCGATTTACGTCGGAGAAGCAGCGTAAGTGATAAAAACAGATTTTGAACCCAGAGAACGAACCCATAGAGGGAGTGCATAAAAGATGACAGGTACATTGGCAGCAATCGGCGCAGGACTCGTTACCATCGGCGCAGGCATCGGTATTGGACAAATCGGCGGTAAGGGCATGGAAGGTATTGCTCGTCAACCTGAGGCTGCGGCCAAGATTCAGACGGCAATGATTATCATGGCCGCACTGGTCGAAGGTGTCGCCCTCTTTTGTGCCGTGATCTGCTTCTTGAGTAAGTAATTTCGCGTCTCAAGCTTCCTTCTCACCAGAAGCGCATAAGCAACGGAGTCGCGAATGGCGGATTCTTCACATGATGACCACGTAAACGGCGGACACGCCGACGCTGCCCACGGCACGTCGATCGAAGTCCCTGCCGATTCACATGGCGACGCATCGCACGGGCACGACGGGCAAAGCCTGTTCGCGCCTGATGTCAGCATGGTGATCCTCACCTGGGTCACCTTTGGCATCGTGGCGGCTGTACTGTACAAGATCGCATGGAAGCCAATTCTGGCCGGTCTAGATGCACGCGAAGGCAAGATTCGCCAGTCGTTGGACGATGCCGACAAGACCGCTAAGGCACTTGCTGACATCGACGCGACGCGTGCTGCGATGATCGTTCAGGCAGAAAAAGACACCCAGGCCATGGTTGCTGCGGCTCGCGATGAAGCGATCAAGGCGGCATCCAAGGTCGAGGCAGGCGCACATGAAAAAGTTAAGATCATGTACGAAAATGCCGAGCGCGACATTGTTGCTGTCAAAAACAAGGCCATCGTTGAGCTACGACGTGAGCAGGCTGACCTCGTCTTGTCACTCGCCGGGCGTCTTGTTACCGAAAATCTCGATACGGACAAAAACCGTGAGCTGACCGATCGTTTGATCGCGGAGCTTGGATAACCCACTGATGACCGATCACAAGATCGCTGAAAGATATGCACGTGCCCTACTGAGCCTCGCTCAGGACAAGGACAACGTGTCGGCCGTTCACGATGACCTCGTTGGTCTCGCTGAAACGATTGCCGACTGTCCCGAACTTCAGTCCTTTCTGCGTCACCCAACACTGACACGTGCGCAGCAGGATGACGGTATTGCGGCCATGTTTGAAGGGCGCTTGAACGCGTTGACTTTTTCATTCGTTAAATTCTTGGCTGAACGTCGCCGTCTGGCCGTTCTGCCAGCGATTTGCACGGCTTTCGAAGATCTGTATTGCGAGGCCAATGATATCCTGCGCGTGACCGTGACCAGTGCGCTGGCGCTCACCGACACGCAGGCCGAGAGCATTAAAATAAAGCTGGCAACGAAGTACGGTAAAACCATCGAAATGGATAACCAAGTAGCCCCATCGTTGATCGGTGGTTTCACTATAAATGTTCAGGACGCCATTCACGACTGCTCTGTTAAGGGCAAAATTGACACTATGCGACGTGTGCTGTGTCACGCCTGAACGCGGACGGCACGACTAAATTTCAAAAGCATTATAAACTCCTAAGAAACGGAACGGACAGCAATGCCTACCGACATTAAAGCCGACGAAGTCTCGTCCATCTTGAAGCAGCAGCTCTCGGACTTTGACCTGAAATCTGAAACCTACGAAACCGGCACGGTGCTGAGCGTAGGTGACGGTATCGCCCGTGTTCACGGCCTATCGAAAGCCATGGCTGGCGAACTTGTTGAGTTCGAGAACGGCATGACCGCTTTGGTGCTCAACCTTGAGTCCGACAACGTCGGTGTTGCCATTTTTGGTGATGGTACTGGCATCAAACAGGGCGATTCCGTTCGCCGCACCGAGCGTATCGCCTCCGTCCCTGTCGGGGACGCATTGCTCGGGCGCGTGGTTAACGCACTGGGCGAGCCGATCGACGGCAAGGGCCCCATCGAGTCGACCGAAAGGCGTAACATCGAAATCAAAGCGCCTGGCATCATTGAGCGCGCCAACGTCGACGAGCCCCTGCAGACCGGCATTAAGGTTATTGACGCACTGACTCCGATTGGACGCGGTCAACGCGAATTGATCATTGGTGACCGAAAAACGGGGAAAACGGCGCTCGCCATCGACACTATTCTCAACCAGCGTGGTGGTGACGTGCAGTGCATTTACGTCGCCATAGGACAGAAGAAATCTACGATTGTCGAAGTGTATGAAACCTTGCGTAAGCACGGTGCCATGGAATACACCACGATCGTCGCCGCTTCCGCTTCCGAGCCAGCACCGATGCAGTACATCGCACCTTATGCTGGTGTGACGATGGGTGAATTTTACCGCGACAACGGCAAGCACTCGCTGGTCATTTATGACGATTTGACAAAACAAGCCCAAGCCTATCGTCAGCTATCCCTCTTGTTACGTCGCCCTCCTGGACGTGAAGCTTTTCCTGGCGATGTATTCTATCTCCACAGCCGTTTGCTGGAGCGTGCAGCAAAGCTAAGCAAAGAGCTCGGCGGCGGATCTCTCACAGCGCTACCCATCGTGGAAACACAGGGAAGTGACGTTTCTGCCTACATTCCGACAAACGTAATTTCCATCACCGATGGTCAGATCTTCCTCGAAAACTCACTTTTCGTCTCAGGTCAGCGCCCCGCCATTAACCCAGGTCTATCCGTCTCCCGTGTCGGTGGTGATGCACAAATCAAGGCGATGAAGCAGACCGCAGGCTCGTTACGACTCGAATTGGCTCAATACCGTGAGTTGGCCGCGTTCTCGCAGTTTGCATCTGATCTGGACTCCGCCACACGTGCACAGCTCGAACGTGGTGAGCGTTTGATGCAGGTCATCAAGCAAGGTGTTCATGCGCCGTTGTCTGTCGAAAAGCAAATCATCATCATTTATGCAGGAACAAAGGGCTATTTGGACGCTGTCGCCCCTAGCGACATTACCGAGTACGAAGCCGAATTGATGACAGATCTCGACACCAAGTATCCAGAATTGCTTGAGCTGATTGGCAAAGAGCGGGCTATTACGGATGAGGTTACCGCCGAACTAAAGAAGGTGCTTACTGAGTTCAGTGAGCGTTTTGTTGCAGGCCGTAAATCAAGTGCCGAGTAGTTTAACGCGTACGTTTTGCAATGATGACACATGCTTTTATCAGATTTAAATTGAGTTGAGCAGTCGTATAGGACGCCATGGCCACACTTAAAGAACTTAAAACAAAAATTGCTTCGCTATCGAGCACTCAGAAAATGACCAAGACCATGAAATTGGTCGCGGCCAGCCGTATGCGCAAAGCAACCATGGCACAAGAAAACGCCAAGGACTACGCCCTTAAACTAGAAGAACTCATGGCGAACGTGGCCGGCTCATCACAGTCCCTGACGCACCCGCTCTTGAATCAGAATTCAGGTGCTGGCAAGGCTCTGATGCTCGTGATTGCATCCGACCGAGGTCTTTGTGGCGGGTTTAACAACAACTTGTTTCGAACCGTTAAACAGTGGCTAAAGAAGACGGCCCCTTCCGTCGCTGAAAACATTGAGTTCAGCTTTTGTGGACGACGCGCCTATTCCTATTTTCGGAATGAAACCACTGTGAAAGATTATTACGAAGGCGTCACCGATCGTCCTAAGTATGCCGACGCTGCGCGTATTGGTGATGAACTGATGCAGGCCTATGAAAGCGGCGAATACGACGCGATTTA
>JBLHHU010000240.1:0-5372 GCA_047615735.1 Kiritimatiellia bacterium
TGTCTGATCGCGGCATTGCATCCAACGCCAGCCGTTGGAGGCACACCGAGCGCTGACGCCGTTGCCCGCATTGCTGAGCTCGAACCCTTCGGGCGCGGTTGGTATGCCGGACCGGTCGGTTGGATTTCTGCGGATGCGGCCGAAATGGCGGTCGCCATTCGTTCCGCACTGGTAACACAAAATCAGCTGTCGCTATTTTCGGGGGCAGGGATCGTCGAAGGCTCAACGGCAGAGTCCGAGTGGCTGGAGATCGAAAATAAAATTGCCGATTTCATCAACATCATCACCTCGCCATGAAGACGACTGAGAGCAATCATTCGGCGCTGCGCAATCTAAAGTGGGCTGAGTATGCCATCGATGCGCTGGTGCTCGCGGGCGTTCGAGACTGCGTGATTTGCCCCGGCGCTCGAAGCTCAGCGCTCGTGTTGGCGGCGTATGCACGTCAGGATGCGTTGACGCTTTGCGTGCATTACGATGAGCGCGGGGCGACCTTTTTCGCGATGGGTCTCGCGACCGGCAGCGGCCGCCCCGTTGCCGTTGTGACCACGTCAGGGTCCGCCGTCGCCAACACGCTCCCTGCTGTGGTTGAAGCATCGTTGTCACACGTCCCCCTCATCATCGTCAGCGCCGATCGTCCTCCCGAGTTGCGCGACACTTGTGCCAATCAGGCGATTGACCAAACGCAGATTTTGAGTCCGCATACACGCTGGTTTTTTGATTTTCCATGCCCGAGCGGTGACGTGAACGCCTCGCGCTTTGTGGGATCAACGGTTCAGCACGCTGTGGCACGCGCAACAGGGATCGATGCGGGTCCTGTACACCTGAATTTCATGTTTCGCGAACCACTCGTCCCCTCTGCGGAGGAGTGGGGGTCGCGGACATCGGCCGCATTGGAACTGCCGTCGACGGCCACGGACGCGCAGGCCGCTTGTGCGGGGGCCATCGCCCCTCCGAACACGCTGGCTGCCGTTGCCGCAGCGCATCGCGGTTTGGTGGTCGTGGGGGCGCTGAAGGACGATGTTGACCGCGATGCCGTGGTTGCTATGGTCTCGGCGCTCGGATGGCCTGTCCTGGCAGATGTGACGTCTGGCATAAAGTGCGAGGGTGCAGAATCAAATCTTGTTCGTCACCCAGACCTCGTACTACGAAATGCAGCATGTTGTGACACGTTGCGGCCAGACGTCGTGCTTTATATTGGTGGGCCCGTTGTGTCGAAGCACGTGTTTAACTTTCTGGCGGATACAACCCTCGACGCCTTCGTGCGTATACAATCGCATCCAAGGCGCAGTGATCCAACGCAACAAGCAACACATGTCTGCGTCGGCGCGATCGCTGCAACCTGCACGTTATTTTCAGATCTTCATGTGAACGCTGATGCGTCATGGTGCGCTGCGTGGGCCGACGCGGATCGTAACGTCGCTGCACATGTGGAGGCCGTTCTTGGGGCTGCTGGGTTTAATGAGTTCTCGGTCGGTCGCGCACTCCTGCAGAATCTACCCGAGTCACGCGATCTGTTCTTATCTAATAGTATGCCAGTCCGAATCGCTGACATGTTGGGTATACCTCTGGATGCGCGCATTCGTGTGGTCGCCAATCGTGGCGCCAGCGGCATCGATGGGATTGTCGCGACGGCAGCAGGGTATGCACACGGGCGCAGGCGGCCCAACGTGCTGTGGATAGGGGATCAGGCGCTGTTGCATGACTTAAACTCACTCGTCCTGCTCCGTGATACGCCGCCGACAACGGTGGTCGTGATCAATAACAACGGAGGAGGCATTTTCGAGCTGCTGCCGATTGCCGATGCCGGTGATGCGTTCGAGCGTTGTTTTGCGGCACCTCACGGACGGTCGTTCGAGCACGCTGCGGCGATGTTCGACCTGCGCTACGAGCAGGTGGATTCGCTGGAGGGTTTTGCGGCAGCGCTGAAAGATCCGATCCGTGAAACAGAATCGGGTTTAATCGAAGTCTGCACAGATCGAAAAGAAACCGCCCGCATCATGCGAGCGTTGACCGAGTAGGCGCGTGGGGCCCGCGGGTGACCTAGTTGACCGCGCCGACGGCGTCTGCCATGTTTTCGCGTGTCTCGAAGTCTCGGAACTTCATCGACACAATGTTCGAAACGCCCTTGTTCGGCATGGTCACACCGTAGAGCACATCCGCAGCGGCGATGGTTTTACGGTTGTGGGTGATGATCACGAATTGCGATTGCATGACGAAGCTTTTCAGCACCGCCACAAAGCGGCCGATGTTGGATTCATCAAGCGCAGCATCCAGTTCGTCGAGCATGCAGAACGGGCTCGGCTTGATCATGTAAATCGCAAACAGCAGCGCAACGGCTGTCATCGTGCGTTCGCCACCCGAAAGCAGGGACACATTTTGAAGGCGCTTTCCGGGAGGGCGAGCAATGATTTCGATGCCGCATTCGAGGACGTCAACTTCGTCAACGAGCACGAGCTTGGCTGTGCCGCCATTGAATAGCTTCTTGTAGACTTCCTGGAAGTTGATGTTCACCTTGTCGAAGGTCGTACGGAACATCTCAGATGTCGTGTTGTTGATCTTCCTGATCATTTCCATGAGCTGTTTCTTTGAATTAACGAGATCTTGTTCTTGTGCGGTGAGGAAGGCGAAGCGCTCTTCGAGTTCATGATACTCTTCGATCGCGACGAGGTTTACTGGGCCCATTGCCTCAAGTTTTGTGCGCAATTCTTCGACGGAGGTTTCAATTTCGTCAAGTTGGGGGGCGCTGTCTGCCCACTCCGGCTCCGCATAGGACAACACGTCTTCGAGTGTCATTTTGTAATCCGACGTGACGCGCTCTTCTTGGTTTTGCTGGCGCATACGCAGTCGCGTCAGTTCGACTTCTTTGTTCGAGCGTCCTGATCGCGCGGATTCAAGCTTCGTGCGCTGGTCCTGCAATTGCGCTTCGTGTGTTTGAACGGCCGCATTTTGCGTTTCACGTTGCGTTTGGTAACGTGCGGATTCCACCTTGTTCTGGAGGACCGCTTCTTCCATTTCGGTGATATGAGCAGACGCTTCGTCGACGCGTGTGTTGAGGTCGGAAATTGTCTGTTTATAGCCGCTGACACCTTGCGTACGCCCTTGGATTGCCGCCTCGAAATCATTGATTCGGGATTGCGCACCTTCCTGCTGTTGTTGCAGGTGACGAAGTTGATTGGTGATTTCGGCGTGCTTGATGCGTTTTTCGGTGACCGCACTTTGACGCTCTGCGTTTTGGTTTTCCTGATCCTTGAGTTGTTGGGTCAATTCCTGGAGTTTCTCGGAAATGCCGTTTCGCTCGACTTGGACTTCATGGATCTGCGTGGTAATGGATTCGCGCTGCGCCGTACCGTCTGCGCCCTGCTTGAGTAAAGCATCCAGTTCCCAGGTCACCGTTTCGAGGCGTTGTCCGGCCTCCTTGGCTTCGCGTGTGATGACGTCGAGTTCGCCACGTTTCAACCCGACTTCGTGGCGGGCTTCATCCACGGCGGTGCCGGATATCTTGACCTCAACAGCGGCGGATGCAATGGCGTCGTCGACGGCGACAAGGGTCGCACGTGCCGTTGTCAATTTTTCCTGCGATTCCATCAGGCGACGGTCGATTTCTGCAACGCGGTGTTTCACGGCCAGCAGGCTGTCGGCGGTGTCTGAGGCGCAGTGGTAAAAAAGTTCGCCCGTGTCGGTTGCAAGGACGCCGTTGGTCGTCACGTAGGATACGCCTTTGGGAAGGTCTATGGGAATATCGTCAACCGTGTCGACAACGATGATGTGTCCGAGGAGACGCTCAAAGGCGGGCTTGTACTGGGCGTCGAAGCGCACATGCGCCAGTAGTGACACAGCGTTCTTGGGTAGGGCCGGAGCACTGACGACGCTAACATCATTGGCGATGAGGTGAACACTGCCGGCGTCTTTTGACGAAATGGCGCGTAGCATATCACGACCGGAGGCGCCGTGTTTGATAAGCACGGCATCGACCCATTTACCGAGCGCGGTTTCAAGGGCCTTTTCGTAGCCCGGGAGACCTTCGATGAGGCCAGCCAGTGCGCCAGAAACGGCATCGCGCTTGACGCCGAGCGGGTTGTCGTCATCCAAGAGTAGGCGTGCACCTTCTGGAAGGCCGTCTCGGGCGGCCTCGCCCTGCTTGAGCACTTCAATGCGTGCACTTTCAGCGGCGACAGATTCCTGATGCTTAGCACACGTCTGTGCAATGGCGGTGCGTTCGGCTTGTTTCTTTGAATGCTGCTCCTGGGCGGCGTCTTGCGCCGAACGTGCACCGTTTAATTGCGCGCTTCGCTCGTCAATGGCGGCCTGCATCTCTTTCTGGCGTGAGCCGAAATCGGAAACAATCCGTTCGAACTGCGCCTTTTCGGTCGAAAGACGTTCTTTCTGGATGATGCTCTGGCGTTGATGCGATTCAAGCTCCACGAGCTGATTCTGGAGTCGGGATCCACGGCTCTCCAGTTGTACGGATTGTTCGCGTAGGCCATGAATGGTTGAGCGAAGCGATTCAACTTTGTTGAGGTATTCGGTAAGTCCTTGCTGAGCCGCTTCCAGATCCTTTTGCGCATCTGCGTGCGTGAGTTGCGTGGCTTCCATTTCGCGGCCGCGTTCCTCGTGTTGCTGTTTGTGCACATCAAGTTGCTTGCGCGTGTCTTCAATTTCGCTTTCATCGCGTTTGGCCAACACGCTGTATTCGGCAATGCGCTGACGATTAACGTCGATCATTTCACGCGTGTGTTTCAGCTTGCTGGTTGCCTGTACGCCGGCTTCCATGATTTTGCCGATTTCGTTTTGCGTGGAAACCAATTGGTTACGCAATTCGGCCACTGCTTTTTCGAGATTCTGCACTTCCGCACCGATACCCGACTGTTGCTTGTCGAGCGTTTCCATGTCTGATTCAAAAGCGGCGATCTGCGTACCGGATGCAGACAAACGTTGCTTCGTGACAAAGAGGTCTTTTTGTTTGAGCTCATCGCGAAGTGTTTTGTAGCGACGGGCTTTGCCGGCCTGGCGCTGCAACGATCCAATCTGGCGCTTTACTTCTCGAATGACATCGGAGAGGCGCAGCAAGTTGGCTTCGGTATGGTCGAGCTTGCGGATGGCCTCTTTCTTGTCGGCCTTGTACTTCATGATCCCGCTAGCTTCTTCGAAGATGGCACGTCGGTCTTCTGGGCGCGAGCTGAGGACGTGGTCAATACGGCCCTGTTCGAGCATCGAGTAAGAATTCGTACCAATGCCGGTGTCCATGAAGAGGCGACGGACATCCTTCAGGCGGCAGGGCGTTTTGTTGATGAAATAGGCAGCCTCACCAGACTTGAATACGCGCCGGGAAATCGTGACTTCGTTGTATTCGGTTGCCAGGGTGTTTTCACAGT
>JBLHHU010000241.1:0-5368 GCA_047615735.1 Kiritimatiellia bacterium
GTCCGCATTCGCCGCGCGGCTCATGACGAGGAGGACGATGACGCATCCGTCGATGCAGCACCCGTTCGGACTCGGCGTCAGCTCACGCGCAAACCCAGAAAAGCGGCGGTCGCCGATGCGTCACCGCCCCGTGCATTTGAACCCGAACGTGATCCCATTCTGCTGGAAGATGATGAACTTGAACCCGAGCTGAAACCGAAACGACGCTCGATTCTTTCCCGGGAACCCAAAGCGCCAAAAGCACCATCGAAATCTGAGGAAACATCCAAATCACCCAAGCCGGCCTTTTCTACAAAAGCTACCTTTAAGCCGAAACCCAAATCAAAGCCGACAATCACTGAAGATCGCGAATCGGCGATGCCTGGGGCGACCGACCTGATGCCTCCAAGAGAACCCGGTGTCGTGCCCAGTTACACATTGCCGCCTTTCGATTTGCTCGAGCCGCTGGTCGACCCATCGTTGTCAAAGATCGACGTCGACCCCACTGCAACCGCGCAATTGCTGATCGATACACTGTCGGAGTTTGGCATCGAGGGTCAGATCAACAATGTGGAAGTGGGTCCGGTTGTAACCAGTTACGAGGTGCTTCCCGCGCCGGGTGTGCGTGTCGAGCGTATCAGTAACCTCGCCAACAACTTGGCGCTGTCCCTCAAAGCCACGAGCATTCGCGTTCAGGCGCCCATCCCTGGAAAAGGTGTTGTTGGTATCGAAGTCCCCAATGACACATCTCAACTCGTCCAGATTCGCGGTATCGTCGAAGGGCGAGCCTGGCGCACCAGCAAAGCGGCCCTGCCGCTGGTGCTCGGAAAAGACGTTGGTGGAAAAGATCTGGTCGTCGATCTCGCCGCTATGCCGCATCTGCTCATTGCCGGTGCAACGGGTGCAGGTAAGACAGTCTGCATGAATTCCATTCTGGCCGGACTGCTCATGTCGCGCACGCCGGAACAAATGCGCCTGATGTTGGTCGACCCCAAAATCGTCGAATTTTCTGTCTACGAAAACCTGCCTCATCTCGTTGTGCCGGTCATCACCGACGCCAAAAAGGTTTGCCTCGGGTTGCGCTGGGCGATCAACGAAATGGAATCGCGCTACAAGCTCTTTGCCAAAGTGGGGGTGCGCAACATTGCCAGTTACAACAGTCGTGAAATTGTACAGCAGGAGGAACTTTTTGGCGAAGAAGTGCCCGCGCCGTCCAAAAACGAGCCACCGGCGACCGTTCCATACATCGTGGTCGTGATCGACGAATTGGCCGACCTGATGCTCGTTGACCAGGCTGGCATTGAGAATAGTATTGCACGCCTGGCGCAGCTTTCTCGCGCCGTGGGCATTCACATGATCATCGCGACCCAGCGTCCGTCTGTGAACGTGATCACCGGCACCATCAAAGCCAACTTCCCGGGCCGCATCGCCTTCCAGGTTGCACAGCGCGTCGATAGTCGAACCATTCTGGATACGGTTGGCGCTGATAAGCTTCTCGGCAAAGGCGATATGCTCTTCCTGGCCCCCGGATCTAGCAAACTCATGCGTGCACAGGGATCGATGACGACCGACGACGAAATTCTCAACATCGCCAACCATTGGCGCGCCCAGAGCGAACCCATTTTTGAAATGTCGATCAAAGAGAAGCTCGATAAGCCAGAAAGCACAAGCAAGTTGGAGTCAGACTCCGGGGAGGATGACGCATTGCTCGAGCAGGCGATCGAAATTATCCGCGAAACCCGCCGGGCGTCCACATCATCACTACAGCGCCGCCTGCGAATCGGATATACACGTGCAGCGCGGGTGATTGACGTTTTGGAGGAGCGCGGCATCCTCGGACCACCGCGTGGATCAGAGCCGCGCGAAATTTTGATCGATTTGGATGCGGAAACGCCCGATATGGACGACGAAGGCGAGGATTACGTCGAGCAAGAGGCCTCCCGGGAGTCATAGTTGATGTCGATTAATATTGATCGTTTTCACGGCTTGCGTAGCATGAGGCCCATCGTAACTTTTGAGACCACTTACTTCGCAGAATAGAACGAAATTGCCATGTCACTAGGACAGGAACTAAAAGACGCGCGCACGCGCATGGGGTTGACCGCATCGGAAGTTGCTTCCGCGACGCGTATGAAAGTACAAATCGTTGAAGCGATCGAAGAGGGCGACCACAGTGTGTTTGCGGCTCCGATTTACGGCAAGGGCTTCATCCGGCTTTTCGCTGAATACGTCGGTCTTGATCCACGTCCCCTCGTTGACGAATTCACAGAATCATTTGCTTCCGGCGCGGGCCAGAATCCGCGGCCGACGATGCAGATCTCCAAGCTTCAGGCAAATCAGCCGCCCGAGCCTAAGCCAGAAGAAGTTCCCGAGGAAACGCCTGCCGTCGATGCAGCCCCCGAACCGGAGGGCGCCGCGGAATCAGGGCGTCGCCGCGCGGGCAAATCCCGATCCGGACGCCAGTTTGACCTGTTCAACGATCTGCCTGAAGACGCCCCTGCTCCGCCTCCCGTCGAAAGCGCGCCACCGGCGGAAATGCCGCTAGCGCCCGAAGATGATGCGTGGCCTCCCGTCGACGAAGCCTCGGCACCTGACGTTCAGGTTGAGGCAGAAGATCCTGCCGCCTTCACCTCTGCGCCAGAGCCGACACCTGAACCCGAGCCGGCGTTTGAGCCGGAACCTAATTTTGAGCCTGAACCTGAGTTCGAACCTGAGCCAGAACCAGAACCAGAACCAGAACCTTGGTCTGAACCAGAGCCAGAGCTCGCCCCTGTCGATGCGCAGGTGCCGGACACCGATTTGTTTCGCGCCGAAGATCCCGCACCGCAGACTGCGTCAGAATCTGATTCCGCGTACGATGCCGATGACAACGAACCATCGTCGCCGGTCGGTCGACTTCTCGCGATGTTGCGCGGGTTGAATCTGGGTGCATTACGTCAGAATGCAAAAATGCCACAACTCGTCCTGTCGGGCGTTGGCGTGTTGATTATCCTGATTTTCATTGTTTCCGGTGTCAGCCGCTGCGTTCGCAAACCGTCTGATGCGACCAATGTCACGTCGCCTGCATCGGCGACCACCGGAAAATTTGAGCTCGGCATCGACGTGCCCGATCCCTATTTCGATTAAGTCCGCACCCGTATAGCAGAAGCTCAAATCACTATGGCGCAAGATTGGGACATACGAACGCGCAGCATCGTCTGCAGCGGTTGTGAAACGGCGTTCGAAGGCGGCAGCGTCTTCCATTCCGTTCTCGTCTTCGGAGAAGAAGGCTATCAGCGTGCAGACTATTGCGCAGCATGCTGGGAAGGCGGCAAAAAAGACACGCCAGACGTCGTCAGCTATTGGCAGGGCCTCTTTCGACTGCCTCCGCCTCCCGCCGAGGAAGCGCTCAAGAAAGAAACGGCAGAGTCGTTGTTGCGAAAGCTGATGGAAGATGATGATCCTGACATGCACAACGTCATTTTCATTTTGGCTGTCATGCTTGAGCGCAAACGACTCTTAATCGAGCGCGATGTTCATACACGTGAAGATGACCAGGCCTTGGTTCGTGTCTACGAACATCGCAAAAGCGGTGAAACATTCCTGGTTGTCGACCCGAAGCTGAGCTTGAATGAAATCGAGCCTGTCCAACTACAGGTGATTACCCTTCTTGGTGGCGCATCGCCTGCAAAAGGTGCGACGAAGGCCGAAGCGCCTGCCGTGGCCGAGGCTGGCATCGAACAGGCTGCCAGCGTCGGCGAGCAGGATGACTCCAACGACCAAGTAGAAGGATAGACGCCCCCGGCGGGGTCACTTTTCGTGTTTGATGTACTCATTCAGGGCGGCCGGGTATTCGATGGACGCGCACGCGAGGCGCGCTTCTGCGACGTTGCCGTTTCGGGCGATCGCATTGTCGCCGTCGACACACTCCCCGACGCACAGGCCAGAACATGTATCGATGCAACGGATAAAATCGTCTGCCCGGGCTTCATCGATGTGCATTCACACTCGGACGCCTATCTGCTGATCGAGCCTCAGGCGGCTTGTAAGCTGCATCAGGGTGTCACGACTGAAATCGTAGGCAACTGCGGCGCCTCTGCAGCGCCACTCGCTGGCGAGTACCGTATGCCCTCCGACTGGGCCGACAAAACCTACCCGGGGTCATGGAAAACGGTTGCTGAATACCGTGCGCTTCTCGACAGCGTAAAACCGGCCATCAATGTGGCCCTTCTGATTGGCCACAACACGCTCCGTGTCGGGGTTCGTGGCTATGGTGACGGGCATGCCAGCGAAGATGAGCTCAGGGAAATGGAGGCACGCCTGGCGCAAGCGCTGGACGAGGGGGGGCGCGGGTTTAGCAGTGGTCTCGAGTATGTGCCGGGCATGTTCGCCCCGCCCGAGGAACTGGTGCGCCTGGCGCGTGTGGCTGCGGATAGAAATGCGCTCTACGCGAGCCACATGCGCAATGAGGCCGAAGGCCTGGTTGAATCTGTGAAAGAAACCCTCGACGTTGGACGGCGCAGCGGTGCGCGCGTTCAAGTATCGCATTTTAAGGCCCTCGGTCGGGAAAACTGGCATCTGTTGGAGCCGGCGATTGCCTGCATCGACGCTGCACGTGCCGAGGGCATGCAGGTGGCGGCGGATCGCTACCCCTACACGTGCTCATCCACAAGTTTGGATATTATCTTCCCCGCCTGGAGCGAAGACGGCGGCCGCTTCGCGGTCCTCGAGCGGCTGCGTGACAAGGCGACGCGCGCCCGGATTCGCGATGATCTTCTGCGCAAGTACGACGCGGATTACTGGGAAACGGTCACGATCGGCTCCACGATGCATCCGGATAATGCCGCGTTTCGTGGCCAGCCACTCCCAGACGTTGCTCGGCAACTGGATATGCAGCCGGTGGATGCCGTCTTGCATCTGACGGATAGTGACGATCTCGAAACCACGGCCTTCTTCTTCGGCATGAGCGAAGCGAATATGTTGCGTGTCTTTGATCTGCCGTACGTGATGTTGGGTTCCGACGGATCGTTGCGTGCACCTGAGGGGCCTTTAAGTCACGATCATCCGCACCCGCGCGCATATGGCAGCTTTCCGCGGTTTCTACGGATGGCCATGGACGGCCACACCATTTCGCTGGGCGAAGCCATTGCGCGCATGACCTCGGTTTCTGCGGATACCTTCGGCCTAGACGATCGCGGCGTTCTTGCGTCCGGCAAAAAGGCCGATATCGTGGTTCTGGACCCGGACCGGGTGAATGACTGTTCAACCTTTGGAAAGCCGCACCAGTTTGCCGAAGGCACCACGGAGGTGATTGTCAACGGTGTCATGGCGATGCGGCAGGGGCTGCTGACAGGAGAGCGCGCAGGCGCCTTTCTGTAAGCTTACATCCACTCGATTGGATCGAATCCGC
>JBLHHU010000242.1:0-5368 GCA_047615735.1 Kiritimatiellia bacterium
CAAGGATACATCACGTCAAACGCTTGAGGGCGTGCTGCGCCAGAGGAGTGCGCCAGGGGTCACGTTCGAGGTGATCATGCTTGATAACACTCCCGATAGTCGCCATGCGGACATGGTGGCGGACTGTTTCGACACGATCGTGTCAGAGGCAACTCGAAAGCTCTATGTGCCGCATCGGATCCCGGGCAAGTCCGCAACGCAAAACAAAGGTATTGAACAGGCACAAGGAACGCACTGCATATTCTTGGACGACGATGTTCTGCCTGAGCCCGATCTTGTGCTGCGTTACGATGAAGCCTTTCAGGCGCACGACTGCGCGGCTGTCCAGGGGCGTGTCGAACTGATGTTCGTGGACGGGGCGACGCCGCCCGCCTGGCTCAACGATCGTTTTCGATTGGACCTGGCTGAAATGGACTTTGGCGAGGCCATCATTCCGTTCACCATGGGGTTGACGGGTGCCAGCATGGCGTTCCGAGCCGACGTGTTCGAAAAGCATGGACCCTTTGATGAGCGCTTCGGGCCTGCGCGTACGGGAACGCTGGAAGATCAGGAGTTCTCCGAACGCATCCGCACCGCAGGCGAGGTACAGCTATTCTGGCCGGGAGCAAGTGTGCGCCATATGATTCCCCCGCAACGGTTGACCGTGAAATCCTTTGCTGGGATCTACTTTGATGTTGGTTTTTCCGATTATCTTCTGTCGGGACACTTGGTACACGGCGGCCCTTGGAAATTTGCAATTTATAGTTTGCGAAAGGCCAGTGTGAAGGCGCTGAAGGCCATTTGGAGTCTCGTGCGGGGGCGTCGCGCCGATGCCATTCATGCCTACTGTGAAATTCACGGCATCTATGCCTATTGGAAGCAGGCCCGCCTGCAGTCTCGGGTGATTCCTCCCTCGTGAAGATTGCTGTCGCCAGTTCCGGTCTCGGTCACATTGCGCGAGGGATTGAATCCTGGGCCTCGGATACGAAGCGCGCTCTTGTGGCGAAAGATGTTGATGTGACCCTTTTTGCCGGTGCAGCAGGTGTAGCGAATGCAATCCATGTGCCCTGCGCCCAACGCAATTCCGAGAATACCCAGCGCTTGGCGAAATGGAGCCCACCGTTTCTGTGGCGCTGGGGGCTCAAAAGCGCTTACGGCTGGGAGCAACTGACATTCTGGAGGCATCTTAAAAAACACCTGTCCGATGGGCGATTCGACATATTGCATGTGCAGGACCCTATGGTCGCCTACTGGTGCCAGCGCGCGTACAACCGTGGACGCACGTCGGTACGCGTGATATTGGCACATGGTACCGAAGAATCATTTGCCTTCAGGGGAAAACTTAAGTTTGTCCAGGAACTGGCGCCTTGGCATTTGGAGCAGGCTCAACAATCGCTTTCCGCTGAAACGGTTGCCCATTGGCAAGCCATTCCCAACTTCGTTGATACCGACACGTTTTACCCCGTCGACGGCGATGCCGCGAAGTGCGATGCGCGTCGCCGTTTCGACATACCGAAAGATGCGTTTGTTGTCGGCTGTGTTGCGGCGATCAAGGTGGACCATAAACGCATTGATTATCTTATTCAGGAATGCGCTCGCGCCATCGCCGATGGAAAACAGGACCTGTTCCTTGTGGTCGCCGGCTCACGTCAACATGACACTGAGCAACTCTTACGTATGGCGCATGATCTGCTCGGTGAGCGCGTTCGGATGTTGGTCGACGTGCCTCGCGACGACATCGCTGAATTACATCGCACCTTTGATGTGTTCACGTTGACGTCTTTGTTCGAGATGATGCCCATTGCCTTGCTGGAAGCTCTTGCCACCGGATTGCCGTGTCTTGTTAATCAACATCCTGTCTTAACGTGGATGGCAGGCTCTGATGCCGCTGTCGCAATGGGTCGGGATGGCGCGCTTGCTGAGGCGCTTGCCCGCATGACGCCGGCCAACATGGCTGAAAAAGGGTCGGCCGCGCGAGCTCATGCGCTGGCCGAATTTGCGACCGAGGCAGTGATAGGGCGATATATTGACTATTATCAAAAAGTGATGACCGCATGAGTGTAGCAAGCGCCCAGATTAGTGTCGTTATTCCTGCTTATAACGCGGAGGCAACCATTTGTGATGCCGTGGCATCGGTACTGGCGCAAGGCGTCGAGGATTGCAGGGTCTGGGTGATCGATGATGCCTCGCGTGACCGCACGCTTGATGTGTTGGAGAAGGCCTATGGGTCCCGTGACGACGTGCAGCGCGTCGCGCGTCTTCAGAATGCCGGACCGGCGTCGGTTCGTAATCAAGGTATCGCCAGCAGCGCGGGTGAGTGGGTCGCCTTTCTTGACGGGGACGACGCCTGGTTGCCGAGCCGTCTCGCGACGCAATTGGCGTTGGCGCGACAACATCCGGACGTCGATCTCTGGTGCGCACAAACATCGCCAATGGGAACGGCGCCCAGTCATGATTCGTCGGGCGAGCCGCCAATGCATCGGATTTTGAAGCGCGAAGAATTTCTGTTTCACAATCCTGTGGCGACATCGACGGTGCTTGTCAGGCGCAGCGCCTTGGTTTCCGCCGGAGCCTTTGATGAACAGTTCGTCGGGCCGGAAGATTACGACCTTTGGATGCGGCTGAGCGAAAGGCATACCCTTGCTTTGATTGAAGCACCGCTGAGCCTATATCGTTATGTTCCGGAAAGCCTCAGCATGGACGATCGCACGTTTTTGCCGCAAGTCTTGAAGGTTCTCGAGAAAGCCCTTGCGCCGAACGGCGCGCTGGCTGATCAGGCGCACTTGCGTAAATCTGCCTTTGGCAATCAGTTTTGGAATGCGTCGTGGATGGCGTTCAATCGCGGGGCACGCGCTACGGCTTTGCGCTATTGGATGAAAGCGTATAGATTGGACCACACGAGTGAGCAGGTTCGTTCGCGGCCTTGGTTTACGCTGTTGTATAGATATTGCATGGGTAAGCGCATTCAGGAAAATGAATTGTCACCTTCTGGAGAAGCATCATGAGTTCGGCGTTTCGTCAGCTTGCAAAACGCGTTGTGCAGGCCGGTCTACCGGTACCCGCTTTTCTTCGACCTGCCATACGCGCCTTCTATCGCGCGGGTGTCTTTTGCGTCGAGAGCAGTTCGTTTCTTGTGAAGCTTCTCTGGGTGGAGCCCATTTTGCGTTCCGTCTGTGAATCCGTGGGTACGCATTTGCGCGCGGAGCGGCTGCCCTACATGCGCGGGCGGGGAAAGATTCGAATCGGCAACCATGTCAATTTGTCGGGGCGAAGTTGTTTTTACTTTATCCACAACCTGTCGCAGGAGCCGTCCATTGAAATCGGTGACCGCACGTTCGTTGGAAACGGGTGCACGTTTTCGGCGGGACAGCGAATCCAGGTCGGCTCTGACTGTCTGATCTCCGCCTTGGTGCGCATTCACGACAACGATGGCCATCCTCTCGACATGCAGCGTCGCCTCAATCATGAGCCGATTGGAGATGCAGAAGTAGCCCCCGTGGTTATCGGTGACAATGTTTGGGTGGGTGCCGGAGCAACAATCCTGAAGGGCGTCACGATAGGTGACGGCTCCGTTATCGGCACCGGCGCTGTGGTCACAGCGGACGTTCCGCCCGGAACTGTTGTCGCTGGTAATCCTGGTAAAGTGGTGAAAACGCTTTCGTAACCCCGATCCCTCAGGCGTGTACGGGACTTGTCTCAGGAGGCAGAGTTTTTACATCGATTGGGATGATTGGGAGGATACGACTTGAGAGTGTTTTGGATCTGAATCCTGGTTATCCTGTTCATCGGTGTGAGTAGCTCTTTTCCTGGCTTGGACTGGGAAGGTTTCACATCGATTGGGATGATTGAGAGGATAAGCGTTGCGAGTGTTTTGGTTCTGAATCCTGGCTATCCTGTTCATCGATGTAGGTAGTCTTTAGGTTGGTTTGGAATGGGAAAGTTTTTACATCGATTGGGATGATTGAGAGGATAAGACTTGAGAGTGTTTGGAATCCTGTTAATTGGTGTGAATAGTTTTCTGTTATTGTGAGTATTCGTAATGAAGATCCTTTTTTTCTGTAATCTCGTTCCAAACAAGCTGGGCGCTTATGAGCGCTGGTTGGTGACCTTGGGGCAATTTCTCCGCGACAAAGGCGATGAATTCGTTGTCGCTTTCCCAGGTGAAATGCATCCGGATGTGGCTCGTGATTTAGAAGCCGCTCGGGCGAGGTGCGTATCCATGGACGGATGGACCGACGCTGAGGGTCGCGAACACGCATGGGCCTTCGTGGGCTTGGCACTGCGGCATCTGCGACGATTTAAGCCCGATCTGGTCGTGGTCAACTTTGGCAATGAATGGCCAAGTGCCGTGACGGCCTTGCTTGCGTCTTGTTCTGGGCACCATGGCGTAAAATGGATCTGGCAACAACACCAGCAGGTTTGCGACCCGAGTTCGGTCACGGCCCTGTTTTCCGCGATTCGTGCGCTTGGTTGGTTCTTCAAGCACTTCATTGCGGTTTATGACGGTGGCCGGGCGTCGTTGCTCAAGCGCGGTCTGTCGCCCTCGCGCGTGGACGTGGTTTACAACGGTATACAGGACCATGAGTCTAAAAATGCGGAGGGGTGGTTGAAGGCAGAACTTGGGCTTTCCCCGGACACGCTCGTCCTTGCCAATACGGGATGGCTTATTCCTAGAAAGCGGGCAGCCTTTGTTTTAAAGGCCTACGCTCGGGTGCGAGAACGCGTCGCCGCGCCTTTGGCCTTGGTTATTGTTGGCGACGGTCCATTGGCCGAGTCGTTGAAACGTCTCGCCCGTGAGTTGGGCGTCGGTGATGCCGTGTATTTTCTTGGACTACGCAATGACGTGCGCGAGATACTAGGCGAGGTGGATGTGTTGGTACACGCGGCCTTGGCCGAAACGTGCACCTATGTGATTTCGGAGGCCATGTGTGCCCGCGTTCCTAGTGTCGTCACCGATGCCGGCGCATCACGCGAACAGATCGTTTCTGGTGAAACGGGTTATGTCGTGACGCAAGATGACGCGGATGCTTTTGTCGACAATGTAACCCAGGTTCTGTCCGATGCGTCGTTGCGAAAAGCGATGGGTATCGCGGCGCGTCAGCGTTGGGAACAGCGCTATACGATCGATCGTGCGGCGGAGACCTATTACGATATTTGTCGTCGCGTGCTGGCAGGGCCCGACGCATGACGGCGCGCGTATGTCATCTCCTGATTTCCTTGAACCCCGGGGGACTCGAGCAGCTTGTCGTGCAGTGGACCAACGCGCGCAACGCGGCCCATCCTGGATCGACGCGGATATGCACGCTAGACGAAAGCGGCGTGCTCGCGTCACAGGTGCAGGGTGACGTGGTGACGGTGTTGGGTGCGCATCGGGCCAAGAAACCGTGGG
>JBLHHU010000243.1:0-5330 GCA_047615735.1 Kiritimatiellia bacterium
CAGGGCGTGACGGGGGGCGACGTTTCACACGGGCATCTCCCGCTGACACGCGGGGAGCTGGTTCGCCTGCAGAATTATTACGATATGCATTTTGCGACAGACAATGGCGTTTCTGTCACGTCGGTCGCGGGCTTCTTTTCCTGCCGAAAACCATGAACAGTCTCTTTGTAACTGGAACAGACACCGATGTTGGCAAAACGGTCGTGACCGCGGCACTGGTTTCCGCCGCACGCGCAGCGGGGCGTGACGTGGTTCCGATGAAGCCCGTGCAGACGGGATGTACAGAGCATGACGGGCAACTGAGCGCACCCGATCTGGATTTTGTGTTGCGCATGGCCGGGCTTTCCGCTGAGGAACAGGCCCTGATGTGTCTTTATCGCTTCGTTCCGCCCTGTTCACCGCATCTTGCTGCCCTGCAGGCGCAACAGTCGATAAGTGTGAGCCGAATTTGCGACGCTTTCAAATCGCTGCAGGACGCACACGATGCGGTCATCGTCGAAGGTGCTGGGGGCTGTCGTGTGCCGTTGGGGCCGACCGCCGACATGCGCGATCTGGCTTGCGCACTTGATCTGAATGTGGTCGTCGCCGCGCGACCGGGCCTCGGCACGCTCAATCATACCTTGATGACCGTTGAGTCGCTGCAAAGCGTCGGTTTGACAGTTGCGGCCATCGTCCTTGTTCAATCGACCGACGATCCGATCGGCACGATCGAGCAGGACAATCTGTTAACGATCGCCGATCGCACCGGCATCGCGGTGCTCGGCCCCATCCCTTTCATGTCCGATCTGGCAGATCCAGACTTTACACCCGCCCAGTTCAAAGACATCGTAACCCCATTCCTAAGCACCCTAATAACCTGAAACCCAGAACCCAGAACCCAGAACCGCGAACCCAGCACCCAGCACCCAGCACCCAGCACCCAGAACGCCGAACGCAGAACGCCGAACGCAGAACGCAGAACCCCGAACGTAGAACCCCAAACCATGAGTCATATCTGGCACCCCTACACGACCTTTTCGGCCATCGAAAAAGGCCTGCCTCCAGCCATCGTTCGTGGCGCGGGCTGTTATCTACACGACGCGGACGGTAACCGATACTTCGATGCTATTTCCTCCTGGTGGTCTGCGGCATTGGGGCATAGTCATCCGCTCATCGTCAACGCCATCGCCACGCAGAGCAATGCGCTCCAGCACAGCATCCTTGGCAACATGACCCATTTTCCGGCCGAAAAGCTGGCCCAGGCTCTGGTTGAGCTCATGCCCGACAAGAGTCGTCATGTACATTTTGCTAGCGATGGAGCCAGCAGCGTGGAAATTGCGATGAAGATCGCGCTGCAACACGCCTATTTGCAGGGCCAACCTGAGCGCACGCAATTCGCGTCGCTGCACCAGGCCTATCACGGCGATACACTGGGTACCTTGTCGCTTGGCTTTCTGGATCATTTCCATGAGCCCTTCGCGCCGGTGCGTTTCCCGGGCAGCCAGCTTCCTGTGCCGCCGTATGACGGAACGCAGGAAGACTGCATTGATGCAGCGCACACGATCTTTTTGGAGCAAGGCGCGTCGTTAGCCGCGATTGTGGTTGAGCCGCTCTGTCAGTGCGCGGCGGGCATGCGCATCTACGACGTGGCGTACTTGCAGGCCATTTATCGCATGGCACGTGAGGCGGGCGTCATGGTTATCGTCGACGAAATTGCCACCGGTTTTTTGCGCACCGGCACCATGTTCGCCTTCATGCAGGCTGACCTCGATCCGGACATCGTTTGCGTCGGCAAAGCCGTGACCGGTGGGGCCTTGCCCTTGAGCGCCGCCATTGTACGCGACGAGATTTACAATGCCTTTTCAGATCTCGGTGAGGCCGACGGCACCTTCTACCATGGTCACACCCATGCCGGAAACCCGATTGCCTGCGCGGCCGCCCTCGCGGCCCTCGCCGAATACGACAAAGCGCCGCTGCGCGACAACGTGCGTCGCATGAGTGAATTGATGCAAACCGGGATCAAAAGCTTGGCCGACATACCCGGCGTGACCGATGCGCGGTCGCTCGGCTTGATTGGAGCGGTCACCTGTGAAACGGCGACGCAAGCCCAAGCGGCACAAGCCATCATGCGCGATCGTGGTTACCTTTTGCGC
Organism: Kiritimatiellia bacterium; assembly: GCA_047615735.1. Classification (GTDB taxonomy): domain Bacteria; phylum Verrucomicrobiota; class Kiritimatiellia; order UBA8416; family JAIOPI01; genus JAPKCZ01. Next base: position 2,133 of record JBLHHU010000243.1, read on the forward strand.
CCACTTGGCAGCGTGATTTACCTCATGCCGCCGCTCGTCACCGCTCGCACCGAATTGGAAGCCATGCTCGACGCCCTCCAGGCGAGCCTGCAATTCAAGGCTTCTCCCAATAGGTAAAGAAGGGGGCCCCGCTTTTATTGTTTGGGGTAAGCGTGACAAAGTAGGGGCGTCGCAAGCAACGCTCCTACGAATCCAGTCACTTCGTATCCGTGCCTCTATAGAGCCCGGCACGGGCTCCGCCGGTCCCTCCCAGTCGACGAGCCTCATAAGGTTGGGGAAGAGATATCGTGGGCTCAGCTATAAAGCGCGAGATAAGATTTAAATAGAAACAATTTTCCGCGCTTGGCTCCGGTGATTTCGCGAAGGAGGCCATGGTCGATAAATCGGGCGATGAGTTTATAGGCCGTAGGCTTGGAAACGCTTGCAGCTTCGGCCACCTGTTGGGCATTGACGCAGGGGTGTGCAAAAAGGTGGCGAAAGAGGGCGAGGCCAGAGGTGGCCTGTGGGCTCCAGTTCTGAATTTCAGCTTCCCAATGACGCTGAAACTGGAGAATGCGGTCAAAAGTGTCGACGCCATTCTTGGCCGTCTCAGTCATGCCATCGAGAAAGAAGTGAAGCCATTCATTCATGGCATTCTCCCGTCGGACCCGGGTGAGGCGCTCGTAGTATTCATCGCGATGGCGTTCGAGGTAATCAGAAAGGTAGAGGACGGGCTGCTTGAGAATGCCTTCGGCCACGAAATAGAGCGGGATCATGAGGCGCCCAATTCGGCCGTTGCCATCGAGGAAGGGGTGTATAGTCTCAAACTGGTAGTGCATGATGGCGGCCTTCAAGAGGGGGGGTAGGTGAAGGTCCCGGTTGTGGGCAAAAAGTTCAAGATCACCCATGAGTTCGGGCACGTTCTCGTGGATGGGAGGAACGAAGCGGGCGTTGCCTGGGTTAGACCCGCCGATCCAATTCTGGCTGCGGCGAAACTCGCCGGGCGTCTTGAGCTCCCCGCGGACGCCATCCATGAGAGTTGCATGGGCATCGCAGAGCAGGCGGGTGGAGAATGGCAGGGACCCCAGACTGGCCGTTGCATTTCGCATGGCTCGGATGTAGTTGTTCACCTCGCGCCAGTCGTCGCGGCGTTCGGGAGTCACCTCCTCTTCCGGGAGTACGGCTTCCTCTATTTCCGTGCGTGTGTCCTCAATCTTACTCGACTGGGTCGCCTCCTTGGTGACGTGCATTTGGACGAATAGTTCAAGGTTGGGTACGTACTCGGAAAACATATCGAGACGACCCAACTGGCGGTCGGCCAAGCTGAGAGCCTCGAGGATGCGGGGTTCATCGATACGCCATAGATGATTTATCGGGGCGGGCTCAAAGCTCTCGTAATCGCCTCGTTTCATCCACTTTCCTGATTGAAAGGAGTTCATGCTGCCAAATATTAGCCAGAAAGCTTAACCAAGGAAAGCCGTTAATTAAGAAAGCGAGTCATTTTTTAATTAGGGAGTGATCGTGGTAAAATCCTGGCGAGGAAATCTAAGACTTGTTTGAAGACAGCGATTAATGTTCCTTCCTGCTTTCGCTGCCGCGTCCTGCTCGATTCGCCTTTGCAAACTGTATAAAAAGTGATACAGTGAATAATCATGAAAACACTTGGAAAGCTGCTGGGCTCTAGCGCGAGGACGGATATTTTGCGTGCTCTTTGCTATCAAACCGAAGCGGTGGGCTTGCGTCAGGTGGCTCGGATCGCCGAGGTGCAGCCTCATTCGGCAGACCTGGCCTTGAAGGGGTTGGTCCGCGACAAGCTCGTGACCTGCGTCAAAACCTCAGCCCGCAATGCGTATCGACTGAACCATCATCATCCTGATTCGTCGGTATTGCTCGCGATGTTTGATGCTGCCGCACGCGCGAAACGGGATGCTGAGAAACCTGCTTTGAGCAGACGTGCCCTGACGCTCCTTCCGTTCATCGAAGAGGCGGGAGCCATGCTTTCACATGCACGCAAGGGGGAGACACGTTGAGCCTTAGAAACCTATTTGAATCCGCCGTCACGGAACTGCGAGCTCGACACGTGTGTTTCGCTGTGGCGGGCGGATTTGCTGCTGGCCTCTACCGTCTAGAGCCTCGACTAACCATGGACGTCGATTTGGTCATTCTTGCCGCTGCGGACGGAGTCGAAACGGCGATGGACGTCATTGAGGCGCTTGGATTAAAGGCAAGGATCGCCCGCAAAGCTGATCTGGCCGGGGGGCCACTGTTTGCTATACGTCGGGGGAACACAAAGCCATGTATTGTGGTGGGGCGCCCTGCCGATAACCCACAGGGCGAAGGCGTTGATCTACTGCTCTGTGGATTTCCCTGGGTGGAAGATGCTGCCCGTCGTGCCCAGGGCCATGAGGTGGATTTCGGATTTGGGCCTGTCCCTGTATTGACCCTGGAGGATGTTCTGCTTGCCAAGTTGTGGGCCCTGCAAGCCTCGCCACTTCGAGCGAAGGATCTTGATGATTTACAGTCCATCATTGAAGCGAATCACGATCTAGACATCGCCTATCTTGCCGGGCAGATTGGCCGACTGAAGATCGTTATTCCCCCACAAGCCGAGCCATTCCTGCCTAAATCTATCCTCCTGCTTTCGCGTGATGCGCGTCGCTCCCGCAAAAGTGATCAACACACAAAATGATCGCCGTCCTTCCCGTGGAGCCGCTGGAAACCAATCTCACGTAAAAAGCTATTGCATCATGCGCCCTGAATCCCTAGTATTCGGACCTTATTCGCATTTCAGCGACCGCGGCGAGATAGCTCAGTTGGTAGAGCAGAGGATTGAAAATCCTCGTGTCGGGGGTTCAATTCCCTCTCTCGCCACCATCCTAAACCTTTGCAAGCAAACAGCTTACAATGGTTCTTTTTTTGCCCCCATTTTGCTCTGTGGCGGATTCTGTGGCGCCTAGGGTACGGGGAGGGTAGAAACAGGCGGGATTTGGGGGCGTTTTGGGGATGAAGATGGGCTGTTTGGGGGAATGGTTTAATGTTCCCCTTTGAGTCCTCTGCTCTACCAACTGAGCTATCTCGCCGTTAAGCTCTATACATAGATTTATCCAAAATTCTCGCTCGATACTGTTAGGCATGTTCGCATATTCTGTGGACTTCTGCGGAATCGAAACCTAAGCTGATTCCTCTTAGTTGGATTCAGTGATGGCTGAGGTAAAAAGG
>JBLHHU010000244.1:0-5318 GCA_047615735.1 Kiritimatiellia bacterium
TTTTCACCAAAGACATCCTTACCGGCTTTGAGCGCTGCAATAATCTGAATCGCATGCCATTGCTCGGTTGAGCCGATGGCCACGGCATCAATATCATCACGCGCCAGAACATCTCGGAAATCCAGGTAAAGGCCCTTCTTCGGATCCGGCGCCCCGCCGAGCTTGTCACGACGCACATCGCATTTTGCTAACACAACATCGCATCCGACGCCGCGCGCCGGACCGCCCAACCCAATATTGGCACTTGTGATCATCTCACTTGGCGCGAGCTTTCCCTGTCCCAGCACGTGCCGCGGCACGATACTGATCGTCGCCATGGCGGCCGCACGGGTCATAAAGCTCCGACGTGATACTGTGGGTCGTGTCGTCATCGTTTCTTCTCCTGCTAGAGTCCATCGTTCTGTCAAACCTGACAGCCCTCATTCTTGTGGCATCGCGGCTTGTTGCAAGCGAGGCCATTTCCCCACTCGTCGCAAGCTCCTCGTTCGAGAAAGGCCCTACTCTGTCCAGCCACATCGCAGCAACTGCCTCCTAAGTAGGGCCTTTTCTCGAGCGAGGAACGAGCGGGGAAATGGCCCCGGACAGAGCAGGCGAGCGAGGCCATTTCCCCACTCGTCGCAAGCTCCTCGTTCGAGAAAAGGCCCTACCTAAAAGCTGGTCACCACAACATGAAATCAGATACGTTTGTCCTGTCCTCAACCTTCTCCCGCGTTTTCATCACTTTTCATAGAACTTTTGACACTACCAAATCCGTGATCAAGTCTACGACACCGCCCAGGGCGGGACTAGCTGCTTTTGCGCACAGGAACTTTCTTATTTGCGCACGCCGCTCGCCTGTAAATTTCACACGCTTTCTGAAACTTATGCCATCAAGTCGTGGATAACCCGTGCCGGTTCGACGCCGGTCAGTTTCTGATCGAGTCCTTGAAATGGAACGCTCAGTCGTTCGTGATCAATGCCGAGCTGATGCATCATAGTGGCATGCAAATCCCGAATGTGAACGGGGTTGCGGGTCACGTTGTAGGAAAATTCATCGGTCTCGCCATAGCTAATGCCGCCCTTAATGCCGCCGCCAGCCATCCACGTGGTGAAGCAGCGCGGGTGATGGTCGCGCCCGAAGGTGGTGTGCTTGGCCGCCCCCTGAGCAAAGGTCGTTCGTCCGAACTCGCCGGCAAAAACGACCAGCGTATCATCCAGCAGTCCGCGCTGCTTCAGGTCTTTTAACAATGCCGCGACCGGTTGATCGACGTCGCGGGCCTGCCCGCGCAGGTTCACCGGAAGCTGCGAATGATGATCCCATCCGCGGTGAAAGAGCTGAATAAAACGCACATCACGTTCGGCCATTCGCCGAGCCAGCAAACAGTTTCGCGCGAAGGAACCGGTTTTGTGAACATCCGGACCGTAACTCTCCACGACCGCCGTGTTCTCCTGACTCAGGTCGGTCAATTCCGGAACGGACATCTGCATGCGAAACGCCATCTCCTGCTGGGCAATGGACGTCTCGATCTCCGGGTCCCCCACCAATCCCTGTTGCGTGCGATTCAGGCGCGTCACCAGATCCAACATTTTTCGCCGCGCGCCTCGATCGACGCCGTCGGGATTGGACAGAAACAAGACGGGGTCGCCAGCCGACTGAAAGGCCACACCCTGATGGCGGGACGGCAGATACCCATTGCCCCACAAACGACTGTACAACGCCTGAACATTCACCTTGCCGGACCAGAAGGCCGACGTCAGCACGACAAAGTCGGGCAGGTCCCGATTCATGGAGCCCAGTCCGTAGCTGAGCCAAGCGCCCATACTGGCTTTGCCAGCAATTTCTGAACCGGTACAGAAAAAGGTTTGCGCCGGATCATGATTGATCGCCTCAGTATGAGTCGACTTGATCAGGCACAGGTCGTCGGCCATAGTGGACAAGTGTGGCAGCAATTCGCTCATCACCAAACCCGATTGACCATGCGGCGCGAACGTAAAAGGCGAGGAGCAAATAATTTGCGCCTTCCCTTTGGTCATGGCGGTCACCCGTTGCCCTTGCGAAATTTCTTTTGGCAAGGGTTTGCCATGCTGATTTACCAGATCGGGCTTATGGTCGAACAGATCCAACTGACTGGGGCCACCGGCCATGAACAGGAAAATGACCCGTTTGGCTTTTGGTGCGTGGTGCGGGCGCTTACCGGCCGCCGCCAGACCGGGCGTGGCATGCGTAAGCGCGGCTGCGCCGAGCCCCATGCCGGCGCGCGTCAGAAACTGTCGGCGGTTTTGCAGATCGCAAAATCGATTAAGGTGATCCATGGCTATCTCCGTACTTTCGCTGATTCAAGATTCAACAAGCTCTGCGCGAGCAGGGTCCATGCCGCTGTATTCACCACGTCGGTCGCCTCTGGGGCCATCTTTTGAGCCAACGCCGGCTGATCGCGATAATAGAGCAAAAGCTCGTCCAATCCCTGCTCAAGGATGGCGCGCTCAGCCGCCGTTGGCTTGTGCGAGGTAATTCGTTCGTACAATCGGGGCAAGGCTTTAGCGCGATCGTTTTTGACGTCGCGCAACGTTCGTTCAGCACAGTGACGTGCCAGTTCGAAATACGCCGGCTCGTTCATCAGAAGCAGGGCCTGCAGGGGCGTGTTGGTTCGTTCGCGGCGGGCCACACAGTACTCCCGCGAAGGCGCATTCATGATGCTCATCTGCGGTGGCGGCATCACCCGTTTCCAGAACGTGTACAGACTACGGCGCAGAATTGCCGTGCCGCTGTCGGGCGTGAAGCGCTCGTTCGTCATGGTCACTTTGGCCCACAGGCCCGGCGGCTGCGGCGGCTTGACGCTCGTGCCGTAGAGCTCACTGTTCAATTTTCCGCTGACCATCAGGAGTTGGTCTCGAATCATCTCAGCGTCCATGCGGTAGCGCGAGCTACGCGCCAGCAGTCGGTTCTCGGGATCGACCAGATAATCGGCGCGTGGTGCGTCCGACTGTTGTTTGTACGTGGCAGACAGAACGATCTCGCGTACCAGCGCTTTGACGTCCCAGCCGGACGCCACGAACCGTACCGCCAGATAGTCGAGCAGTTCCGGATGGCTCGGCCATTCGCCCTGGGCACCAAAGTCCTCCGATGTCTTCACCAGGCCCACACCCGAAAACTGTTGCCAGAATCGGTTCACGGTCACGCGCGCCGTCAAGGGGTGCTCGGGGGCGACCAGCCAGTTTGCGAGATCCATGCGATTCGTCACCGGGCCCGACGCACGTAGCGGTGGCAAAAAGGCAGGCGTTCCGCGCTGCACTTCTTCACCCGGTTGGTCGTAGGCGCCACGGATCCGAATGTGGGCTTTGCGCGGCGGCGTGCGTTCGCGCATGACCATGGCTCGGTCCGCTGTGTTGAGCGGCTGCCGCGCCTGATCGATCTTGGCTACCTTGTCCTTCAACGCACGGATAACGGCAACGGGCGCCTGTTCACCCGCTAACCCGGCGATCTCAGTTGGGGTCAGGGCGGTGTTAAAGACAGCGACCTCATCGATCTTGCCATCGAAGCTCGCGCCGTATTGCTTAAGGAAAGGAGCGCCGATACCAAAATGCCCATTGCCCGCACCGAAGTCAAAGGCTGCCGCCGCAGTCTGCTGTGCGACGCCATTCAGGTAAGCCTTCACGGAATTGCCGCTCCAGACAAGTCCTAGATGCTGCCAGAAGCCCACGCTCAACGAGCCCGCCGGCGCAACGGGAAGCCAGGCGGCTCCGCTCCAGACCTCCATCGCGCCATTCGCGATCACGCGTATCACGCCAGCCTGGCTCGCGGCTCCACTCAACTGACCGATAATGCGGTTATCGGCGCCCAAGCTGTCCGGGTTGAGCCACATCGAAACCGTGACCTGCCCGCCGGAGTCGGTGGCGGAAAGGTTGATGTTGCCGCCGTCGACATATTCGCTCTTGCTGGATTTCAAATGAAGTGCCCCCGGAGACCCCACACCCGGCGTGATCCATGTTGGCGACCCCACGAGGGTAGCTGTGTTGCCGGTTCCAATGGTGTTGGTCGCCGTAGTTCCGTTTCCGTCATCGAACGTCCAGTAGTGCGCGGCCGTAGTCGGGGGCGGCTTGATGCCGGACGGCCGGATGGTCGCCATTTCTGTCTGCAACGCCTTAAGTTGTGCGTCCAGCTCGGCCTGCTTCGACTGCTGTTCCTCCGAGACAACCTCGACAGACGGTTCCTGAATACCGTTCGGCTCCGCGGGGCCGGTCTGTGGTTCACCGTCGAGGTTATTGAAGAAGGCATAGAGCTGAAAGAACTCCCGCTGTGAAATAGGATCGTATTTATGGTCGTGGCACTGCGCGCACTGAACGGTCAGACCCAGAAAGGCTGTCCCCACCGCCTCGACGCGACCGAGCACGTTCCGGTAGAGACTCTCTTCCGGAAGAACGGAGCCCCTTTCAAACATGAGATTGAGTCGATTGAAGCCGGAGGCGACCTGCTGATCCAGCGTGGGCGTCTCGTACAGATCACCGGCGATCTGGTCGCGAATAAAGCGGTCAAACGACAGATTGTTATTGAAGGCGCGAATGACCCAGGCTCTGTATACGCTGAAGTCACGGTATCTGTCTGTGTGCAGTCCATTGGTGTCGGCCAGACGCACCAGATCAGCCCAATAGCGCGCCATGTGCTCACCGTACTGTGGACGTGTGAGCAGTGCATCAACACGTTTCGCATAAGCATCCGGCGACGCGTCCGCATCGAACTCGGCGAGCTCCTCAAGGGTTGGCGGCAGTCCCGTCAGGTCGAAGGTCAGACGACGAAACAGTGTACGTTTGTCCGCCACCGGACTTGGCTCAAGCGAGGCGGCCTTGAGACGGGCATAGACATAACCATCGATCGCGCCATTGCCCCACTCGCTGTTCGAAGGAGCCGGCACCACCTCCGGTCTATTAAACGCCCAGAAGGTGTCGTATTCCGCGCCCGCCTTTATCCAGCGCTTGATGATATCCTTTTCAGCCGCCGTCAACGGCTTCTTATGGGAGTCCATCGGGGGCATGATGTCATCCTCGTCATCGGTCGTAATGCGGCGCCAGACCTCCGTCTCCATCAGGTTGCCTGGTTTGATGCCGTGGACGCCGTCGAGGATACGATAGGCGCCCTGTTCGCCATCCGCTTGATCCAGCCGCAGCTTGGCCTTGCGCTCGTGTTTATCCGGACCGTGGCACGCAAAGCAACGGTCCGAAAGGATCGGACGAACATCCCGATTAAAGTTGATCGGCGCAGCATCCGCCCAAGCAGCCGCCACCAGCATCAACGCCGTATAAACAGATCGGTTCGTCATTATCAGTAATCTTCTCATGCGTTC
>JBLHHU010000245.1:0-5312 GCA_047615735.1 Kiritimatiellia bacterium
AATTGGCGCGTTTTCGCTCATTGAACGTCCGATTCAAGACTTTTTGTTCACGGGAAGCGCCTTCGGCATCCCGGGCCTTGGGCTACACAATGAATTATTGATCATCACCGCCCTCGCACTGATACCGAGCGCGCTGCGCATTGATGCGCCGCGTTTGCTTGCCGCGTACGCTGTCTGTGGTGGCTTTGTTTATCTCATGATTGCCTCTGTTGTCCTATTGACGACCGAGCGTGTGCTTCCGCTCGCGCCAGCCATGCTGGCGCTGGTGGCATCAACCATTACCGTCGGATCCGTGGCATGGGGCGACGAGCGCCGCCAGCGTGAACGCCTGGAGCGACAAGACCTCGCCCGACAAACCTTTACCGACATGCTTGTGCACGACATGAAAAAGCGCATGTCCTCCATCCTCATGTCACTCTCCGTGCTGGAACGGAAAAGCACAGACCCCGAACACGAACCGTTGATCGGCACCATACGCGCCAGTGCCGAACGCATGCTACTGCTGGCCTCCAACTTGCTGGATATTCGACGCGTCGAAGAAGGACGCATGGAACTGGACCGCCAAGCATTGTCGCTACACGGATTGGTCAAAGACGCCATGTCCGAACATCAATTCGCGTCGGACCTGACCGGCATCGGGCTGCAGATCGACGTCCAGGCGGATGCACACGTCAGCGTCGACCGCGCGATTTTTGGCCGTGTGCTCTCGAACCTTTTTTGGAATGCCTTACAACACGCAAAGGCGGACAGCATCATTCAGGTCCTTTTGGGCAAGGAACAAGAGAAGGCCTTTGTTTCGATTTCCAATCGCGGTGCACCCATACCGGAAGCCGTGCGTGCCGAACTGTTCACGGCATTTGTCTCTGGGCGCTCGGAGTCCACGCGAATGCCTGAAGCAGGAACAGGTCTGGGACTAACGTTTTGTCGGCTAGCCATGGACGCGCATCATGGCGACATTTCACTAGAATCACCCATCGCAACGCTGGGTGATGGCGTCATGGTCACCTTGCACCTGCCCGCCAGCTGATGCAGCCCTGCAACGTACGTTGCAGGGCTGCACCATCTCGCCTGACACCCTACGCTGGGTGTTGCGGCAAAAAATACCGCCAATGCCAAGCATTCGCACACATCGGCACGGCACCGCTTCGGCATGGCACGCCCCATGCTTATATCTCAGGCACAACACGCAGCGTCCACGCGACACGGTCACCACGCTGAACAATATGCGACCCCGCCATAGCGGAAGCGCACAAAAGCCGGAAGGGCATTTTATGAAAACGTATCGTCAAAACAGCGCACGCGGCGCTTTTACATTAATTGAGCTACTCGTTGTGATCGCCATTATTGGCGTGCTCGCGGCCCTGCTGCTGCCTGCCGTCCAAAAGGCGCTTGTCGCAGGCAAGGCAACAAAGGTCGGCAGCGATGGCAAGCAGGTCTGGACAGCCATTTTCGCAGCCAGTCTTGAAAACGAAAGTGTGGGGCGTTTGTCCATATGGCCGAAAGACGGCGCTTATCCCTCGTCCACCGCCTACTTTCAGGAGTGCATGGCCAGCAATTGGCTGGGTGACACCTTCACGTTCCGTTACATGGCCGCGCCCGGGTTGGCCACCTTGTCGTCAGTGGACCACACCAAGTTCTCAGAAGACAACAATGCATGGTGCATTGTGGAAGGCGTCAGTGATCGCACGAAGGGAGAAACGCCCTTCATGTTCACACGCAACTTGATCGCGTCGTCGGGCGGGAACAGCCTGACAGATATCGACGCACTCGAGCCTGACGCGATGCCCTTTGGCGATACCGTGGGTGTTGTCATCACCGCAGGCGGCGCGATGCAGATGGTTCGTGGACGCGACGCACAGAACGGCCTTCAGGAACTTTTCAATCCCGCAGGCGACACGTACACATTTATTCGCCCATAAACAACCAAACGAAAGACGCGATTCACGGCCCGGTAGTGCCCGGTGGGGTTGTTGCTCGCAAACATGTCTAAGCATGTTTGCGAGCTCAGCTCGTCTACTCAGGTGTGGTGACCGATGGTTAACTCGCTGGATAAGCAACACCACCGGCACTACCGGGTCGTGAATCGTGCAGGGCAATAGGACGCCAGGCCTATCGCCGGGGCGTCTCAAGGTGCGAGAGGATCACGCGATGGAGGCATACTTGCGCGTTACGCGAATAGGTAAAGCGCAGCTCGAACGGAAGGTTCTGGTCCGCGTGGAACGCCAGATGTGCAGGCCGACCGGACAGAATGTCTGCTGCAGCCACCTTTTCCAAACCGACATATACTTCCGCGTGCCCAAGTAGCGTCATTTCTGGCGCTGTTGTCGAAACAACAAGTTCTGCGCTGTGCGGCCCAACGTTGATCGGCATACGCGGCCCGTAAAAAACCGTGCGATCAGGCTCCGTGTCGGGCCGCAGCACCACGCATCCATTCTTTAAATCGGAATATCCGGCGTGAAAGAAACAAGCGGCAGGCAGAGACACCGCTTGCCCTGGACGCGGCGCATCCCAAGTGCCGGCCACGAGCATCAGCATGTCAACATCCACTTGCCCCGACAGTGTGGCCAATCGCACACTCACCTCAGCGTTGGCCGGATCAATGTCGATCGGAATTGAAATCCAGTCCCACGCAACGGAATCGACTCGGGACGAATGCACAGCCACAGCGTGTGGTGTATCACCGCGCGGTTCGCGCGTCCGAAGCGTGGTCTGCAGTTGCCCCTCGCCACGTGCACGTAACAACCAATGCTGCTCTGGAGCAAAAACGGTGCGAGGTGCATGAATCGTTTCAATCCATGCGTTGGTTCCGCTCATTTGGACGGCGTGCCCGCGCCACGAAGACGGTTCTTCAAACAGCACGACGCCACCGTGCGGGTTGTGCGACAGATCCCACATCCGCGACGGTCCAAAGGTGCTCCAGTGGTCGGCCACTGGGATCACACGGCGCGGACGGTCCAAAATACGAAAACTCCAAATCTCATCGCTCTGATGCATCTGTTCGAGATAAGGATGATTCAGAAAACGCTGCAGTGTGAAGGCTACAGGAAAGGGGCTGATTTTTTCGGGAAAAGCATTTTCGTGCAACACGAGGTATTCGACACCCATGTCACGAAGTGCGGCCAGCTGTCCGGCATCGAGTGCGCCCTTGTTCAAACTATCAAAGCGAAAAAATACATTATCAATATAGTTTGATTGAACGAAGGGGCTGTACCCATTCACCATACGAATTCGATACAACGAGACGTAGTGTTCGTTGAGCGATGTCCACGCCGAGTCGCCCGGCCATAAAGGAATCGCGATGGCGCGTGGCTTCAGACCGCGGTTTTTTGCATCGTCGGCGATCACGCGGTATGCCTCATTGCCGCTATCGAGCAGACAGATCGTTGCGCTGACGGGAAGCTTGTATGTGATGATCAAAAGAAGCGCAACGGCCACGACCCCGCAGCGTTTCAGACGCGGCGACGACAGCCACTGGACAAGGGCCGCGCCACACAGCGGCAATGCCACACATAGCAGTGCAGGTGTGAGACAGAAAATCTTCGGTGGTTGTCGGATTTTTTCAAACGGGGAGACCAGCTTGCGGGCGATCACATATGCCTTGCCGTCGAGCGGCCCACTCAGTCCCAAGGCGAGCACGGCGACGCCAACAAGCCCCGCAAATAGCATGACAAGAAATACGCGCACACGCCACGGGGGACACGTCATGGCCGGCGGTCGAAGCAAGAGGGCAAGGAACCCCAAGCCCAGCACCACCGTTGCCGTATAGCCGACATACACTTGCGCCCCACCCCGGTCATGCGAGAAAGCGAACAGGCTGGTCCATGCTGGCGAAAACAGCCCGATCTCTGCATCGGTGCGTCCACTCGCCATCGTTGTGCCGCCCAGCATATGGGCATGTTCAAGCTGAAAGAGCACGACAGCAACCGCTCCCAGAACGACAGCAGGCAGTAACGCGACGATTAACTCCCGCCAATTGCGGCCATCCCGTAGGTCAACGGATTCTCGTAACGTGAAACTGAGTAAACACCAGCAAGGTGCAGCCAGAATCGAAAAGAAAAAAACGTGTGAATCCGTCCACGATGCAAACAGAATGGCCACGCCAGCGAGCGCACCGCCGCGCGCGCGCTTGCTTCTGATCGCCACGTCGAGCCCTAGAAAGAGAACCGGAACCCAGACGACGCCGAAGCCCGCCGGGCTCCCCCCCAGCAGACTTACCCATGTGTAGGGAATAAGCAGGGCCGTCACGCCCATGACAAGCGCCGTGAGCTCATCGGACACGAACCGCCGCGCCAGGCGCCAACACCCCCAGAAACCGATCAAGATGCACAACATCCCGCTCATGTTCCACCCGAAGGCATCGCCTCCGATGCGAGAGATGAACGCATACAGGATTGACGCTGGTGCGTAATAAGGTCGCGGAATCAAGCGCTCTTCGTCGGACCCCGTATTAAATTCGTACAGGTTGTAAAACAGCGGCGTATCGCCGAAGATCATGTCCCTGGCCAGCCAAAAGTTGTAGAGGAGCTGTAAATGGTCGCCCGGCACCATACGGATGACATTGCCCTTTTCGAGGTTGGTGCCGGAGGAAGGAATACCGGTGAAGAGATGTTTACCGAGCGGCCAGGAGAATATGGCCCAGAGCATGACGAAGAAGATCAGCGCCAGAACATAAAGCGTTTTTCTGTTCATGGTCCCATTCGCGTCAGATATAAACGCCCACCCAGTACCCCAGCGTGCGTGCCGATGTCGTTACTGTACCTGACCCTCAAATTTCGAAGCGATGATGCTGGCGCCAGCGGCAGTGGGATGCAGGCCGTCTGCAAAGAGCCCCTCATCCTGCATGGAGCTATTAATATTAACATAGTCCACACCCTCTTCCTTCGCAACGCTACGCAGTAGTCCATTTGCAGTGTCAATCGTCGGATTAAAGGTGCTGCGTGCTCCGAACATCGGCGTAATCGACCCGACGACTGGAATTGTCTGGTTGGCTTTCGCCTGCTGAACCATCGAGCGAACATTTGCGGCCAACCGGTCAATACCCGTTCCCCGGATAATATCATTGGCGCCATAAATAATGAGCAAAAATGCTGGATTGTGCCGCCCGAGCTGGCCGCCAACGCGTCCGGCCCCGCTGCCACTGGTTTCGCCAGGCACACCCGAATTAATGACGCGTTTTCCCGTCAGTCCGGCCAACTGCGCAGGATAACTCTGAGCGGATGGCAAACCGGTACCGAAAGTGACGCTGTCTCCGATGCAGACAACGGTATTGATGTCGTTATCGCCAATATTCGAAGTATCCGGTCCGTCGTCAC
>JBLHHU010000246.1:0-5305 GCA_047615735.1 Kiritimatiellia bacterium
TTCACAGAAGGTCGCGAAGAGCGCAAAGTAAAGAACCCTCCTTCGCGCTCCGCGCTACGGCGGGCAAGCCGGCGGAGCCCGCCGGGCTCCAAAGTTGGAGCGCTTGACCCAGCCCCACCAATCCCCGTGGAGCCCGGCGGGCTCCGCCGGCAACAGTGGTTGAGCCTTTGCGTGCATTCGGAGCTGCGCTTAGAAACGCCATTTTGACACGAAATCCTCGGCCAATTTTTCTTTCAACAAAACAGCCCTGATCAGAGCGACCGGAATAGACCCCTGCTGCGCAACGGCGTCATGGAAGTCGGCCTCGGACATGCGGCCGTCTTTGACGCACTCGCGCCAGAGCGCCTTGAGTTGCAACCCGCCGATCATATAAGAGACCTGATAGAGCACGCCGGTGTGCGGGGCGATATAGCGTCGCACCTCAGCAGTGGCCTGATTGCGTTCGTGGCCAATGCGGCCGACCAGATAATCGACCATTGCATCAGGCTCAATGTCACCCAAATGATACTTCAGCGTTAAAATCACGCGGGCGCAGCGATGCGAGCGCCAAAACAGCATGCCCGCACGATCTTTCACGTCGCGGGCATAATCCAGGTCCCACAGGCGCATCTCCCAATACAGGGCCCAGCCTTCGACAAAAAATGGCGTGCTAAAGCGTTGGCGATAAGCGCGATGCTTGCTCGCCATGTAGCCCTGATAGTGATGCCCAGGAATCGCTTCGTGCGCGATCACGATACGCGTGGCGTGCAAATTGTTGCCACGCATACTCATCTGCATCGTCTCATGCGTCATGCCGCGCGTCGCGTAGGCCACACGCACTTCCTGGCCGCCATAGAGCGCATACGGCAAGGTGCGTTGGGCGTCCTTACCCACCATGCGAATACCGAGCCCGGCTTCGCAGACCGGCGGCACATTGAGCAGTTCGCCTGCCTTGAGGAAGGCGATAGCCTCGTCCACATATTGTCCGACCAATTCAGCCTGCTGCCCGGGCGGCATCGTGGCGTCCTTGACCCGCTCAAGCGCGTTGGTCCAATCGGGCTCGTCTAGGGCATCCGCCACGTTCTGCATTTCCGTTTCACACCAAGCCATCTCGCGTTCGGCAATCGCAATCAACTCGCGTGCCGTGTAAGGGATCATCTCCTCGCGAAGGCGAGCCTCTAGCGCCTCTGCACCCATCGACCGACCCAAAAGCGGAGCGTCGTGTGGATCTTTGACACCGGCTTTGTTTTCACGCAGATGTTTTTCGTATTCCTCGAGCACCTTGCGGGTTGCATCCCATTCGGCCTCAACCCACCAGGCAAAATCCGGTTGGTTTTCGGCATAGTGTTGATACCAGGATTTGATCTGACCGGTGTGGTGCTTCACTTGATGGGCCAGTCGCAAGGCGAGATAGCGAGCCTCCTGCTTGCTAATGCTCTCCTCAACAGCCTCGACAGCCTCGACGGCATTGGTTCCCGCTGCTTCATTGGTGCTGCTGTTGCCGGCACCTTCGAAAAACGCATCGAAGGCCTTGCGACCGTCCTGCGCGGCGGTACGAATGGCAGCCAGACTTTCTGCTGAGCGCGCACCGTCGGCGACGCGACCAAAACGGCGTACCTGCTGCAACTGATACGAGGCTTCAAAAAAACCAACGAACGGCGCATGGCGCTCGATCAGATCCCGCTGCTCATCGATCTGGCGCAACTCACTCTGGATCGTATTGCTCAGCAGCAGATAATCAACGCGATCCTGCAAATCGAGCGCCTTGAACTTCTGTTGCTGCAAAGTCGATGCTGCGTCCGTGTAAAACGCCGATGCCTGCGCCAGAGAAGATGTTGAATACTGCGTATCCAGAAAACGGTGCGTGTAGCGTTCATCGGTTCTGAAATCGTTGAGCGTTTGTCGAAACGACGACTCCGCCAGCAGATTCAAGGTTAAGGCGAACAAGAAAAGAACCGGCGTGAGCATGCGACAAGGCCTAACATTTAGAATATTCATGTCCGCAACCTAAGTCAGCGCCCCCTTTTTCGCAACGCACAATTCTTTTCACGCCTCCGGAGCTCGCTGCGTGGGCCGGCGGGGCCCGCCGGACTCCAGGGAACTTCGAATCGAAGGAATCGCGTATTGACATATTTCGGGCAATCTATACTATGTTGATCAATTAAGTATTGATTAATGATTTATAGAGAAGGTTTTGATGAAAATATCCTCGCGCTCACGCTATGCCCTGCTGACTGTGCTTGATTTAACGATTCAACGCAGCGCGGGCGTGTCCAAGGTCCATGACATCGCTCGGCGGCAGCAGATTCCACAAAAATTCCTCGAACAGATCCTGCTCGTGCTTAAAAGCGGCGGGCTTGTGGCCAGTAAACGGGGCGCCAAAGGGGGCTACCGATTGAAAAAGGAGCCCGAGACGATCTCGGTGGCCGATGTTCTCGCCCTAACGGAAGACGCGGTCATGGCAACAGAAGAAGACAACACCGAAGGCGCAAACGGGATATTCGCCGAGGTCTGGACAGAATTAAACGAACACGTTTCGGCGAAACTTAGCGAGCTCGATTTTCAAGAGCTGCACGCACGCGCAGAAAAAGCACAGGAATCGCAGTTATGGCAGTACACGATATAGAGAACGAGGCGCCTGACGACGCAGAATTCACCTTCGGATCCGGCGACGAGTCGGACGGCGGCGGCGTTGCGGGCCCCGGTATTGATTACACCGGCAGCGACGATGCCGAAGCCGTGCTTGAATGGGCTTTGACCAAATACAGCCCCAACATTGCCCTGGCAACGAGCTTCAAGGATGCCGTGTTGATCCACATGATGCTCAAAATCCGCCCCGATGTGCGCGTCTTCGCACTGGATACCGGACGCATGAACGAAGAGACCTATCAATGCGCGGAAGACATCCAGCGTCGACTCAAAGTAGACATCGAATGGGTCTTTCCTGAGCGCGAATTGGTCGAAGACCTCGAACGCGGCAAAGGGATGTACTCCTTCCGAAAGAGTCTCGAAAACCGTAAAGAGTGCTGCTACATCCGCAAGGTGGAACCGCTGAAGCGCGCCCTAACTGGACTGGATGCCTGGATTACCGGTGTTCGGCGAGATCAAGGCGTGACACGCAAAACCGTGCGCAAAATCGAGATCGACGCTGCGCATGGTGGCATCGTGAAAATCAACCCGCTAGCGGACTGGGACCAGGATCGCATCTGGGCCTATGTGAAAGAACATAGCCTTCCTTACAACAAGCTGTTTGATCAGGGCTACCAGTCGATAGGCTGCGCACCCTGCACACGCCCCGTCAAAACCGGCGAGGATCCGCGTTCGGGTCGCTGGTGGTGGGAATCCGCCGAACACAAGGAATGCGGTATTCACATTCCCGACTTCAGCATCTAGCCCAAACCTAAACCTAAACCTTTCCTCATCAACGCTAAAAACATTTACAGAAGGTCACGAAGAACGCGAAGGCCGAACCCCTACCATTCCAATTGGAGCCAGGCCCGTCTTCGCGCTTCGCGGCTACGCCGTGGCAGGCTGGGCTCCGCCGGCTTGCCCGCCGGAGCGCGAAGGAGGGTTCTTTCCTTCGTGCCCTTCGCGACCTTCTGTGAAATTCTTAATTCCCAACGGAACCATGCTGCAACCACCTAACCTAGCGCCAATCACACCTAACCCCACGCCGCTCACAAAATGTCGCGCCTTCACATACAAACCATGATGCACGTGCCTTTCGAGGGGCCGGGCCATATCGGCGAATGGGCGAAGGCGCGTGGTCACCGATTGAGCGAAACCCACCTCTTCGACGGAGCGGCACCGCTGGCACGTGACGCCTTTGATTGGCTGCTCGTCATGGGCGGCCCAATGGGCGCCAACGACGACAATCAATACCCTTGGATGCCGGCAGAGAAGGCCGCCATCCGAGCGGCCATCGACGCCGGCAAGCCCGTCATCGGCGTGTGTCTCGGCGCACAACTCATCGCCGATGTTATGGGTGCGCGCGTGTTCCCCAACGCCGAAAAGGAAATTGGATGGTTCCCGGTGACCTCGGCGACAAGCAACACGCCGTGTTTTGAACACATGCCCGCTTCGCTGCCCGTCCTACACTGGCACGGCGACACATTCAATCTCCCCGACGGCGCCCAGCACCTCTTCCGAAGTGACGGCTGTGAAAACCAAGGTTTTGTCCTCAACGACCGTGTTTTCGGCTTTCAGTTTCATTTTGAGACGACACCTGCCGGATGCGACGCCCTACTGCAAAACTGCCGCGACGAGCTTTCTACCGGTCAATTTGTTCAGTCAGAAACCGAAATTCGGGCCCAAAAAAGAAATTTCTCAAGAATGCATGCCGTTCTCGACACCTTTCTCGACAATCTCGCATCGATCGCTTGAGTGCGCCATACCGGACAGAATTGTCGATTCTCCACGAAAAGGCTTGCACGCAGAACCCTGTTTGCTATCTTTCACCCCTTTCGTGAGAACGAATTTTCACACCACCTCACGCGATAGGAATCGTAATGAATCATACAGGTCCAAAAGTTAAACTGTCCCGACGTGTGGGCATCCCACTGACGCGCAGAGCCGCCAAGTCCATGGAACGCCGCCCCGGCGCACCTGGCATGCATCGATCACGCTTCAGCAAGAAAGTCTCGGATTACGGTCGCCAGCTTCTTGAAAAGCAGCGCTTGCGTTATCAGTACAACATCACCGAACGCAAACTGCGTAACTACTACCTCAAAGCGGCCTCACAACGTGGCAACACCGCTAAGCATTTGATTGAAATGCTCGAAACTCGTCTCGATGCGATCGTTTTTCGCGCCGGACTGGCACCGACCATTCACGCGGCTCGCCAGTTGGTTGGTCACGGTCACATTCTGGTGAACAACAGGCGTACGGACATCGCGTCCTTCGCCGTTCAGCCGAATCAGGTCATCACGGTTCGCGAAAAAACACGCAACAACGAAATGATCAAGAGCGCCCTCCAGAGTGTGGAAGACGTCCCTTACATCAACGTTGACCGCGACAACATGGTCGTTACCCTGACACGAATTCCTGAAATGGAAGAAGTTCCAGTGGTTTGCGAACTCAGTGTCGTCGTCGAATATTACTCCAAGTAATAGCGACACCACGTCGACACAGCAAGCGCCCGTGCTCCCCAAAGGATCACGGGCGTTTTTGTGTCTACGGAAGCCACGAAACGAGACTCAGCCTCTGCTGCCGGCGGAGCCCGCCGGGCTCCAGGCATATTGACGGAGAGACGCGAGGCGCTAGGATTCACTCCCTCTGGAGACTCAGCCTCTGCTGCCGGCGGAGCCCGCCGGGCTCCAGGCATATT
>JBLHHU010000247.1:0-5293 GCA_047615735.1 Kiritimatiellia bacterium
CGAGGTAGCTGACGTGAATGCAGCCCTTCTTGAGCTTTGCAATATCTTCTGCACCGGGTTGGCGAAGCCGGATAACCATATCGGCCTGCCCCAGGGACGCGTCGCGATTCGAGGTGATTGTCGCCCCTGCATCGGTATAGGTGGCGTCCGAAAGCCCGATTGTATCGCCAAGGCCGGATTCAATTTCGACCTTGGCGCCGGATTGCGTCAGCTTGCGCACGGTGTCTGGGACCATGGATGTCCGCATTTCTCCGGGCCAGATTTCTTTCGGAACGAAAATCGTTGTTGCCATTTTTCCTCGTGGTTCTGGGGCGCTCAGTCAGAGGAGCATTCTGACACTCGTGCGCGGTCAGGCAAGCGTTTTATGCAAGAACCAATGGCGCGGGGGGGGCATCGAAAGTTGGCAGGAGGTGATTGCAGGTCAATTGCATGCAGTTCTGATCGCCGTCCACGTACATGGCACGAACATGTTCGATGTAGTTCGGCATCGTCGCATAGTAATTGACCAGCATGCCTTCGCCGCCTCTGTCGAGAATCATTTCAGCATGTTTCTCGAGGTAGCGTTGGGCCAATTGCTGCGCTGCATCGCAGGTTTCAGAGACCGTTTGTTTCTGCGCCTCGTCGAGCGTCTCAGGGTTATCAGGGTCGCAAAAGGCGGCAAGTCCCTTCATTGCTTTGGCGCAGGCTATCTGGATCATGGAACATTCGATGCGGTTGGCGAGGAGGCGCAGATGCTCCTGCCCGATGGCTGCCTCAACACCTTTCAGGCAGTTGTCGATTGCCGGGATCAACGTGCCGAAGCGAGCGGATGCTTCGTCGATCGCCGTCATATCCCAGCCCTGCGTCCAACGTAACCCCGGCCGAACCCAGCATTTGTTGACGCAGAACCCGATGTTGAACATTTTCTGGCGTGTCAATTCGTCTAGTTCATCCAGTTCGGCCATGATTGCGATGTAGGCTTGGTGGTCGAGGATGCCGAGTGCTTGTGCCTGGGACTGATAGAAGTCCGCCGGTGTGATGGGACCTTCGATCATGGCGCGTGCGGCGTAGGCGATGCAGGTGCGGTTCTCTGCCGTACGCCAGTGGTTGAGGGCTATCGCTTCGATCTGGTTTTCGCCGGCATGTTCCTGTGCATACGCGATCAATTGTTGGGTGCCGGTGACCGAGTTCTGTAGGAGGTACATGTTGCCGTCGAATTCGATCCAGCTATACAGCATACAGCGTGCGATACGTTTGGCATCAAAGTTCATCTGTCGGAAATTGGCAACGCTCTGTCGAGCCCCCCATGACGGTAGAATCGCAAGTGATAAGTCTGCAGGAGTATAGACATCCATCAACGGCAGCAGCGTCTTGAGTGCATCTGGATTGGTGACGTAGGCGCCGATGGCTAGTGCGGGCATGTTGGCCGAGGGGTTGGCTAGCAATGCCTTCGCGATATCGATGTTGCGGGCCAGATTCGTGACCGCACCTTCGATCTGGCGCACATCACCCGCAAGCGTCGCCATGATTTCATCGTTGTTGAGAATGTCGGGTCCGAAAAGCTCGGCCAGACGGCGTTTCAAGTCCTCGGCCGAGCCCAGTTTTCCGCCGTCGTCTGAGCCGCCTTCTGGGGTGACGATTTCGAAGGTGTCGATTTCTGGATAGAGCCCCATGACGTCGCGACAGACGCGAACGCCTGCTTCCTCTGTTGTCCCCGTGGGTTCGATGGAGAGTTGAACATGCATGCCGACGCGTTTGCATTCAGCGATCACGGCATTTAGCCATTCCGTGGCCATGCGGCTGCGCGTCTCTGGCATTTCCATGACAGGTTCCATTTTAGGAATCGTGTAGGAGGCCTCGTTGCGTACGATTTTTCTAAAATGCGCCTGCGGAGGAACGTCGTGACGTGCGCCGTAGAAGAGATTGCCGCCGTGAACATATCCGTCACCGTTTTGGTATCCGTACCATTGACCTTTGTAACTATGGAAGGTCATGTGGTTCATGCCCATGCGAGCGAGATTCCGAATGTATTCCAGAGCCTCGTCCAGCGGATAGGAGGACACGTCCATCGTGAAATTGATGTGCTGACGAATCCCGCGCTTGCGCACCTTGGGAGTGGTCACATGTCTGCCGGATCGCAATGCACGCAGGTTCAGCGTGTCGGGCAAGATTGGGTGAAGGATGTCAAAGGTGATGCCGCAGGTTCGCAGCATGGCGTACAAGGCGTGGAGGGTGCTGGCGTCGTCGTGACCACTCAGCGTGACATAGGTGGCCGTTGCGTCACGGTTGACGTCGATTGCGAACGCGGCGACGGGAAGGAATGTGTCGATGAGGAAACGAAAGACATAGTCGGCGGGGGCATGGTCATCAGATCTGACCAGCGATGTGGTCTTTTCTAAAAATTGGCTTAGCTCTTGTTCTGCGAATTCAAGGCATCGGGAAGGGGGGCCATCAATGATACGATAGGTTTGCATTAAGAAGTCTTTTTTCTCCTGTAAGTTGCTAAAGACGCAACTTATAAAAAAAAGACCCTTGGACCAATGCTTTTCTCCATCGTCAGGGAAAATTATTAGGTGACGTCCGCTTATGGATTCGATCTAAAAGAGCAGAAAATTAACCACGAAGAGCACGAAATGCACGAAGGATGGGAAGAACTGGGTGGTTCAACGCTCTTTCGCAGAGGCCAACATTGCTCGTGGCCGCACTCAATATGTCTCGACGAGAAATGTGAAATCTGTTTTGAAAGGCATTACCCTTCAATGGGTTGCTTCCTCCTTCGCTCTGCGAGCTACGGCGGACAAGTCGTGGTTTTCGCGTCCTTCGTGGTGTCATCTGCTCCTTCTAGGTTTAAGTCGTCGCAGACAGCACCGGCATCTACAGGAGCCTCGCCGGCCTCCTTTTCGTGTGCGG
The DNA here is from genome assembly GCA_047615735.1 of Kiritimatiellia bacterium. Lineage (GTDB taxonomy): Bacteria > Verrucomicrobiota > Kiritimatiellia > UBA8416 > JAIOPI01 > JAPKCZ01. The sequence continues at coordinate 2,890 of JBLHHU010000247.1, forward strand.
AATCGCCGTAGACCTTCGGACTTGCCGTGTCCGGAAGCAGGTGTTCGTACTGATATTCAGGTTCAGTTTCCTGGCGCTTCAGAATCATTTCGATTTCGCGCCACGTCGCGACGAGGCCCTTGGGTTTAGGTAGATCGAAGGCGATTTCCTTCTGAAGCTTGCGCAGATTGTAGCATGGGACCGCCGCGTACATGTGGTGCTCGGTGTGGTATTCCATGTTCCAATAGAGGCAAGACGCGATCCAAGGCAGCTTCATCGTGCGGCAACACATTCGGAAGTCTGGGGTTTTGTCGGTAAGGCCCACATGCTGCGTGTTGTTGCATAGAAAGAACAACCAACCACCATAGGTGGCGCTGAACGAGACAACATGCGGGACGAGCAACCAGGCCCAGTTCCAGGCCAAGACGGCGCCGATGATGGTTCCTAGGAAAATAAGACCGTGTCCGATTAGAACCGCGCGGTTCCAGTTGATCAGGTGTTGTCGCTCGGCGGGCTTGTCCGGTGGGAACAGTTTAAGCGTCCATTCGTCCGTCCACGCTCCGCGCGCCTTCCGGAGCGCGCCCTTAATGTTCTGATAGGGCGCCTTCGGAAAGAGGATGGCGGATTGCCAGAAAATTTTGCGCGTGGTCCAGAGGATGGGCAGCACGACTTCGCCGTCGCGCGGGGGGTGCAGCGTGTAGCGATGATGATTGGCATGGCTGGTGTTGAACCAGACCCAGTCGCTCCAGCCAATGAAACCGAAAATGCGAACAAAGAGGCCGTTTAGCCATTTCGTTTTGAAGACGGTGTTGTGGCAGAGTTCGTGAACGGCATTGATATTGAAGCTGCCAACAGTGCCGTGCAGGAAAAGTAGAAAGGGCGTGTAAATCCAGTGTCCTGAAAAAGCACTCCATAAGGTTGCGGTGCCCGTACATGCCAGCAGGCCCAGTATGCCGCAGCATCGCAGAAACCCCTTGATGTCGCTGCGGGCGTTCAAGCGTGTGAGCACGGGTCGTGGAATTGGGGTGCGGTACCAACCAATGGTCGCCCCGTCGTCATGCATGTCCGTCATCGCGTCTCTGTCCCGTCACGGTTGTGTTTACGCCGATTTCAAGTTTTGGCGCGAAATGATACCGCTATCCTATGATGTGATTTGGATCGTCGTCGAGCGGCAATCTGTAGATCACAGTGTTTTTGTGTGTGACCCTGATGGATCATTGGATAGCATAAGCAGGAATCTTTCTGCGCCGAGCGCGCGGCTGTGATATTTAAATGTAACGATAGAGCGGATGCAGATGATGAGTTCTGAAACCATTGCCCCTGTTTTGATTGACGGTACGTGGCGTCCGGCGCGTGAGGTAGGATCTTTTTCGGCGACAAATCCCGCAACGGGCGAAAGCCTTGCGGACGTTTTTCCGATTAGCGCCTGGGCCGACATCGATGCAGCGCTGGATGCTGCCCTTTCTGCGCACGCGGAGATGCGCACAATGGATCCGGAGGGACTTGCCATTTTTCTGCGGCAATACGCCGAAGAAATCGAATCTCAGCGTGATGCGCTCTGCGCCGTCGCTGCGCTCGAGACGGGTTTTCCGGTGTCCCCGCGGCTTCGGGACGTTGAACTGCCACGCACGACGAATCAGCTGCGACAGGCCGCCGACATGGTCCTGGACGACGCTTGGCGGCTACCAACCATTGATGCTGCTACCAACATTCGTTCCGTGTTTGAATCACTCGGCCCTGTTGCCGTTTTTGGGCCGAATAATTTTCCCTTCGCATACAACAGTATTAGTGGCGGGGATTTTGCGTCGGCGATCGCCGTAGGTTGCCCAGTCATTGCCAAGGCGCATCCCGGCTACCCCGCGACCTCTCGCTTACTGGCCGAGTGCGCCAAGACGGCGGCGGATGCCACTGGGATGCCCGCCGGAATCGTTCAGATGGTTTACGGTCTGGCCCCGGAGGACGGACTGACGTTGGTCTCCGATCCGCGGCTTGGCGCGGTCGCCTTCACCGGGTCACGTGCGGCGGGCCTGAAATTGAAAGCTGCGGCTGATGCCGTCGGCAAACCCATCTACCTTGAAATGTCGAGTGTCAATCCCGTCGTGTTGCTGCCCGGTGCTTTGGATGAGCATTTTGATACCGTCGTTGATGAACTTGTGACCAGTGCGTTGATGGGCGCAGGGCAGTTCTGTACCAATCCCGGTCTTGTGTTCGCACTCAGAGGCGAGACAACGGATCGCTTGCTAAAAAAGATTGCTGAGCGATACGACGAAGCCCCTTGTGGGACGTTGCTTTCCGAAAACACCCAGGCGGCGTTGAAACACAGCATTGAAGTGCTTGAGACAGCGGGTGCCCGCGTTCTCAGCGGTGGTGGCCCCGCGGACCGCGAGGGCTTCGCCTGGTCCAATACGCTCCTGCAGGTGAACGG
>JBLHHU010000248.1:0-5280 GCA_047615735.1 Kiritimatiellia bacterium
CAAGTACCCAAGTACCCAAGTACCCAAGTACCCAAATACCCAAATACCCAAATACCCAAATACCCAAGTACCCAAGGAATGACTAGGCCAGAATGCCGGATGGCTAAACCAGAGCAAGATCTGCTCCTCTTTTGGGGCTTTTGGATTTGGGATTTCTTTGGGTAGTTGGGTATTTCGTCATTCGTTTTTTAATGGCACGCCAAGAAAGGTTTATCTCATGCCAAAAGGCTTAAACGAGTGCCATTCTGGGGTATCCCTATTTCTTCGAAAAGCTCCCCTTCTTGCGCGTAGCCTAAGCGCACGTAGAATCCCATAACACTGGCGCGGGCATACATCATGATTCGCGTGAACCCTTTATCAAAGGCAAATTGCTCGGCGTAGTCGCCCAATTGGCGACCGATCCCTTGTCCTTGAAGGTCTGGTCTGACCGCGAACTACCGCAGCCTTACGACGCCGTCCTCCAGCGCGGGTGTCAAAACCAGACACCCAATCACACAATCATTAAGCAGCACCACCAAATGAAAAGACAGCGGCTCATCCGCCTCTTCCTCTGGTGTAAAAACAAGACCCAGTGGTTCGCGAAGAATCTGATTTCGCAGCGCGAGCGCCTCCTGGTAGCGCTTCGACGGTGGGCGTACATCACAACAGCCGAGCGAATTCATGCGTCACCTCTGATTACGCGGAACCGCTGCCGGCTTGGTGTTGATCAGGCATATACCGTCCCGCTTCGGCCTGTAGCACAAACTGTTCAGCCACACGTTTAAGCTCCTCCCATTCGACGCGAATCTTCTGCGCCTCGTCAAGATCGACACCACCATCGTCACCAATGCTCCGCGAAACCATATCAAGCATTTCGGAAAACGCTTTTAGAATGCGCTGCGTCATCGCCAGGGGTTCGACGTCACCCTCGCTTGCGTCGCCGGCCACGTTGTTAACAAAGACGCCGTCCAACTGCTCGCACAACCAGATCACAGGGGCAGGATCCCCCGTGATTTCACACAACCTGAGAAGTCGATCGAGAGGGTTGTCCGCGCCGCTTGCATCGCCCCCTTTGGCTTCACACCACTTGTAAATAAGGGATGGCGAAAGAGCCATATCAGACGCGACAGACTTGGCACCTGCAGCACGGACTGTTTTTCGAAGTACCTCGTGAGATTTCGCCATCCTACCCCTTCTGTGTTCACGAAAAAAGGCCCCAATAGCCCATCATTCAAAACACATTTGCAACGCCGCTACGTTACAGAAACACCATGCGCTACCTTTGATCGCCAGCGCACAAACAATAACCGACAAAGTGGCCGAGCGAAGCGAAAACGGCTATCCGAATTAGGCGATTGTGCATGACACACTTCAATTGTCCACATACTATTGTGGGGCGCTGGAAGAATCACACCTTTGTATCCAGAACACAGCTTCAGCAACCCACTTTTAGACGACGTATCTATGAAAAACATCGTATCCAAAGAGCGAACCAAAAGAACGCGATCGCGCGAACGGCAAGTCGGAAAAGCTGCCCAGAAGCGCCACGTATGGCGGGAGCACCCCGCCTTGGGCCTGGCGATAGCCCTCGCTGCGTGGCTTCTAACGGTCGCCGTTTTACACTCAGGCCATATCGTATCTGGAGAGATTTCGTTGTCCGCGTTTCTACAGGTTTCCGGAGACGCAATCATCCTTCTCGTAGGCCTGCTGAGCATCGGCTTGCTACTGAAACTGACACACCCAGCACTATTGGCCAAGAACAGCCAAATACTGCTGTTAGCTCTGATCGTCGTCGTATCCATTGTGCCCGCGAAGATGCTCGTATACACCTCGTCACAGACGGCCATGTTTTCGGCACACACGCTTCCATTTGTCATGACCTTCGCTCTGGCACCCATCGTGGCAACCATCCTGATCAATGGCGTCACAGGCGTCGCCGCGGGATTGTGGTGCAGTCTGGTTATCACCGTACTCATAGGAGGAGGACTTCCCGTTTTCCTTGCCGGCATGGTCACTACACTTGTTGCCTCACTTTGTGCCGAACATGTACGCACACGATCCAAAGTCGTTCGCGTTGGGATTATGGCAGGAATCACGGAGATCGCGTTTGTGTTCGGAATCACGGCCGTGAACTGGGAAACCGCGGAAACGATCATCGTCCTGCGTCAGGCCGCCGCCTGTGTTATAAGCGGGTTTCTGTCAGCCATCCTGGCGCTGATCATTATTCCCATTTTTGAAAAATTTTTCCGAATCACAACCGACATTACTTGGCTTGAATTGGCCGACCTGAGCCATCCACTTTTACAACGACTTGCCATGGAAGCGCCCGGCACCTATCACCATAGCTTAGTCGTCTCCAGTTTAGCGCAAGCCGCCGCCGAGGAAATCGGGGCAAACTCCCTGATTGCGCGCGTAACAAGCTACTTCCACGATGTCGGCAAACTGAACAAACCAGAATTCTTTGCTGAAAACATGCGCTTTCAACACAACCCGCACGACGACCTTCCTCCCAGCATGAGCCTGTTGATCATCACATCGCACGTCAAAGAAGGCGTCAGCCTTGCGCTGCACTATAGATTACCGGACCGCATCATTGATGTGATTCGAGAACACCACGGCACCAGCGTGGTTTCATTCTTTCACAGAAAAGCCGTCAGTCAGGCCGAAGACGGAGGAAAGGGCACCGCAAGCAGCGTTAAAAATACGCCCGTCGAAGAATGGAATTATCGATACGACGGGCCGAAACCAACGTCGCGCGAATCGGGCATAGTAAATTTGGCCGACCCGGTCGAAGCCGCGTCACGATCACTCGAAAAGCCAACCGCAGCGAGCATTGAAGGACTCATTGATGATGTCATTGAAGAACGTGTCAACGACGGACAACTCGACAATAGCGGCCTGACGCTTGCAGAATTAACGCAGATTAAGAATGCGTTCATGTTCACGCTCACAAGCATTTTTCACGGTCGCACCCCTTATCCAAAAAATGGAAACACACCTGCACAATCAACAGAATCGGTTCAAGCCCCAAACACGGCGCCTTCAGAGGCTCCTGAAGTGGTTGGTGAGGCGCTCGATTCAGACGCATAATTGCGCATCGTTTGCGGAAATCACACTGGTGTTGACAGACGACACCGGGATACGTGATGTTCATCAACGTTGCTTTGGCCAAGACAGCACGACGGATGTCATCAGCCTGAATTATGATGCGATCCCCGGCGAGGCTGGCGGTCGCACAGGAGAACTCTTTGTCAATCTTATGTGCGCGTGGCAGAACGCACGTAAGACGTGGGCGCCTTCACAGGAGTTGGCGCTATACATTGCTCACGGATGTGACCACCTGGCAGGTGCGACAGATGACACACCCGCGGGTCGCCAAACGATGCGCCGCAGAGAACTACGATGGCTGCGCGAAGCGGCCCAAGTGGGCTTGCTTGACAAGCCGTTACTGATACCTGCCGACTCAAATCGTCGGCCGTAAAACCTAGATTATAGAAAGCGTCCACAACGCCATAGTACCCCGCGTTATGGACGCGATGGAAAAAAGATATGTTCAAATCAGTGTCAACATCTATCCGTGCCAACATCCTTGTCGGCGTTGTACTCACCATCCCAATCGTGACAACGCTATGGATTTTGGACCTCTTGATTACCTTTGCCACGGACTGGATCCTAGCGCTTGCGGGAGAACATTACCAAACCCTGAGCGCCGGGTGGGCCGGATACGCCGTGCGCCTGCTGGCCCTGCTGGCCTTGTTGATCGTCTTCTATGGTGTCGGTGTTCTTGTGCGCAGCTTCCTCGGACGCCGACTGTACGCTTTGGGTGATCGCATTATGGGTCGCATTCCTATCGTCAAACGGGTCTACCTATTGATGAGACAAATAAGTGAATCCGTTTTCACACAACGTGACACGCTTTTCAAAGAAGTCGTCTTGGTTGAGTATCCCCGCAAAGGCTTGAAAGCGCTTGCTTTTGTGACCGCCCCAGCCAATGAACAGCTGGGCGAAATTGTCAAAGACCACGTCAGCCTTTTCATACCCACGACGCCCAATCCAACATCCGGCATTTTCATTATTGCCCCGCGTGCCGAGGTGACCCCGGTCAACATGGCCGTTACGGATGCCATTGCCTTCATCATTTCATCTGGCGCTGTCGGGCCCGGAACAAAATCGCCAACATCCCCAAGCCTGCTCGATAAACTCGAAAACTGGTTGCACGCGAGCAACCCTAAAGCAGTGAAAAACGACGATGCTCCAGGCGCCTGAAGACATTAATATTGATGAGGCCGTTCGCCATGAGAACTGGCCCCTCATTCGGCAAGCCCTAGCAGATTTACATCCGGCCGACATCGCCGAACTGATCGCCAAAACAAACGCCCGCCATCAACGCCAGCTTTTCGCGCTGGTCGAAGCCGACAGGCAGTCCGACGTGCTCGCGGAGCTTGAACACGAGGATGCCGCCGAAGAAATCATAGAGACGCTGAGTTCTTTAGAACTTCGACGCCTCATTGACCAGATGGCGCCAGACGATGCCGCCGATGTACTGGGCGAATTGCCGGACGATGAGACAGAAGAAGTGCTGGCTCTGATGGAGCAAGAGGACTCACGCGATCTGCGTCAGCTCATGCGCTACCCCGAAGATTCTGCTGGCGGCATCATGACAACAGACGTTGTTTCCATGCTGGAATCACAGACCGTTGCAGATGCGATCAACGCGATTGCGCACATGGATGAACGCGAAAAATTCTATACGGCCAACGTCGTTGGTCCAGAGGGCGTCATGTTCGGCTACATCGACATCTGGGATTTGCTGCGTGAGCCCAATGCGAACCGCCCCCTCTCCGACCTGATGAACCAAAAGTTCGTATCCGTGACTGCTGAAATGGATCAGGAAGATGTCGCGAAACTGATGGCCAAATACAATCTGGACGTCCTGCCCGTCCTTGATGATGATGGTATCCTTCTTGGCCGAATCACGGCTGACGATGTACTCGACGTGATCGAAGAAGAGGCCAGTGAAGACATTTTTATGCTGGCCGGATCCGACGACGCGGAACTCGACACCGGCAGCATTTTCAGCAGCTGCGCGGCGCGCTTACCCTGGCTATTGATTACCTTGCTAGGTGGATTTTTCACGAGCCTCATCCTACAGGCCTTTCACGCCCATATCCATGAAGCCATTGTACTCGCCGCCTTTGTCCCTATTGTCCTCGCCATGGGCGGCAATACGGGCATCCAGTCGTCCACACTTGTTGTACGTAGCATTGCTCTTGGAAACGAAGCGCCCCGCCACATGGGTCG
>JBLHHU010000249.1:0-5280 GCA_047615735.1 Kiritimatiellia bacterium
GGCACCCGGTCTGACGCCTCGGGCGATCCTCGAAAAGTTCAAGGCTATGCAGATGATCGACGTACACCTGCCAACCACCGATGGGCACAATCTGATCCTGCCTCGTTACACCCAGCCAGAAAAGGATCTACAACTTCTCCTGCACCAGCTCAACCTGACCTTGCCGGAGCAACCGCCGCCTCGACTTGAGGAGCTGAAAAAGAAATGTGGGGCAGACCTTTGAGTGAAAAACATGCAGTTTACTTGGAAACTCAACGGCTTAATCGGCGAATAGCGAAAGACGGGCTAGGGTTGGCGGGAGGCTGTGTTCGCAAAATTTGGTAATTGCGTCACTGAGATGAACCGGCTGCCGGCGGAGCCCGCCGGGTTCCAGGGGGGTACAAGATTAGCCCATAATAGAAAAAAAGGCTAATATTTCAGGAAATAGGATGGTTGCCCGACTAGGATTTGAACCTAGACTAACTGAACCAGAATCAGCAGTGCTACCGTTACACCATCGGGCAATGAGAGATGGATTTAAGAATCGATGACTATGCTTCAAGACCGACTTTCAAGCAAGTTTTAAAGCGGTCGGAACGACTGTCCTAGCTGACGCGCATTGGCATGAGCACGTAGAGGAATGGAATGTCACATTTGACAACGCCCGGGCTGAGATCGTCACTAAGTTCAATGTAGATTTCGTCATTACTCAGATTTTTCAGCGGATCGATCATATACTCGGGGTTAAACGCGACTGTGATTTCTTTTCCAGAATACTTAATTGGAATGGATTCACGTGCTTCACCCACATCTGGCGTGTTCATGGTGACGTTTAACTTATTCTTAGCAAAGGTCAACTTGGTCGCACTCGAGCGATCTGCCGTGACCAGAGAAACGCGGCGCATCGCGGTCAGTAAGCTTTCGCGTTCAACCGTCACACGTTCCTCACACTGCGCCGGGATAACCTGACGATAGTTGGGGTACGTTCCATCGATCAGTTTGGTCGAAAGCAGTGTTTCGCCGGATTCAAAAACGATCTGATTTTCTTTTGGTGTGATCCTGAGTTCGCCGTCATCATCAAGGATGTGTAGAAGCTCGTTAACGGCCTTGGTGGGCAAGATGATGTCTATCTGGGCCTCGGGTGGTAATTCAACTTCCTGCTCGATGAGGGCCAAGCGACGGCCGTCTGTGGCGACAAGAGTAAGCTTGTCACTCTTGAAACTCAACAAGACGCCGTTAAGCACATAACGCGTTTCGTCCGTTGACGCCGCATAGGATGTTTTTCGAAGCATCTCACGAAATATTCCAGAATCGATTGTGATGGTATGGTTTCCGTCCGCTTTTGGAATGGGCGGAAACTCATCTTCGGACAAGCCTATCAATTTGAAAAACGACGAGGCACAATTGAATGTCGCCTGATTTTTATCGTCGATCTCAACTTCGATCATGCTGTCCGGCAACTCACGAACGATACTGGCCATACGGCGTACAGGCAATGTCGTCGCACCAGGCTTGGTTACGTTCGCATCAACCCGACAACGGACAGTCACGTCCAGATCGGTTGTTGTAAGCCAAAGGCCTTCTTTGTCTGCATTCAGAAGCACGTTCGAAAGAATGGGCAGCGTGCTGCGTAAGCTGACGACGTTTTGGACTTTTTGAAGTCCTTCCAACAAGGGTGCTTTCGCAATCTCAAATTTCATACTGTGCTCTGCGGTCTGGGCCAAGAATCTAGTTTGTTCACAACGCTATATTAGAAATAACCTATATAAATCTAAAATACTATCACTATTATAGCAGACGAATAAAGTTACAAGTACGCTAAACCCTTGCTAGACAGCATGCATAGGCATGTTGAGCCTGTCAATAACAGGGATGATGAAATGTCGTCGCCTGTGTATAAGGTTGAGTTATCATATGTTTCGTCATTTATTAACAATTCAGCAAGGGCTTACTGACACCCTTATCAAGATTAAAAAAAGACACAGGCTTCTCGTTTTAAGTTTGGAAAAAAACAGAAAACCATCGTCAAAAAATTCGCCAATGAGACGGGTTATACAGTGACAGAGCGGCCCAGTTTTCCGCAGATGGCAGACATGCTGCGTTTGAGCTCGGGGTCAACATCCAGGCGGCTGTCCACTTGGCGATAGGCGTGCAGAATCGTTGCATGCGTCTTTCCAAAGGCTTCGGCAATGTTAGGGAAGGACGAGTCCGTCATACGCCGACATAGATACATGGCGAGCTGACGTGGGGCTGCGACGCTGCGTTGACGGTTCTTACTTGTCATGTCGCTCAACCGAATGTCGAAATGATCCGCGACGGCGCGTTGAATGTCGGCAAAGGACAAAGCCGCTTCCATTTCCTGCTCAAGCGTGTCCCGAAGCAGGTATTTCAGCGAGTCCAATGTCAAATCACGGTTCGTTAGGGATGCGTAAGAAATGGCGCGAATCAGAGCGCCTTCTAGGCGACGAATGTTGGAACGAATGTGTTCGGCGATAAAGAGCAGCAGGTCGTCGGACAGCTTGTATTCAGCCTTTTCCTGACGATACCTCAGAATGGCGATGCGTGTTTCGAGGTCGGGGGGCTCCAGTTCAGTGACCAAGCCCCACTCAAAACGCGACACCAGGCGCTGTTCTAGGCCGGAAATCTCGCTGGCAGGTCGGTCACTGGTCATGACGATCTGTTTGCGTGCATCAAATAGTGTATTGAAGGTGTGGAAGAACTCTTCCTGTAGCTGCTCCTTGCTGGCCAGGAAATGAATATCGTCGATCAGCAGTAAATCGGTGTTGCGGTACTTGCGGCGGAACTGCACCAGGCTGCGTGTGGTCAGCGCGTTGATGTATTCGTTCAGAAACGCTTCGGATGAAACGTAGCAAATTTTGGCGCGCGAGTTTTGCAAAACATGATGCCCAATGCTGGCCATTAGATGTGTTTTACCCAGACCGGTTCCCCCATAAACAAAAAGCGGGTTGTATGCCCGTGCGGGCGCTTGGGAGACGGCTAGCGATGCAGCGTGCGCAAAGTTGTTTGACGGCCCGATGATGAAATTTTCGAAGGTGAAGCGTGGGTTCAGTCGCGCGCCGCCACTGTCGGCCTGGCGTGGGCTGCGGGGTGCCGTGGCCGTGGGCGTTTTGTCGGCAGGCGGGGGAGCGCTAGGGGGAGCGCTGTCGACGTTAAGATCTAGTATTTGCTGTGGGGAACCTTGTTCTGCAGCAGGGGCGAGCGCCGCTGGCGCAGGCTTGTTTGCCACATCGGCCACCTGAAAGCGCGTTTTGACCTCATCGGTCCTGATGCTCTTAATGGCCTGATGAATCAGGGGCAGATAGTTGTCTTCCAGCCACGTCTGATAGAAGTCGTTTTCAACTTCGAGGACCAAAACGCCGTCGGTCAAAGCACAAGGCGATATGACGGAAATCCATCGGCTGTAAACATCGACATGAAGTATTTCTTGAAGCTCGGCACAGACGCATGTCCATAATTCGGTAGCTAAAAGATGGTCTGAGTTGTTTTCCCGCACGTTTAACCCCTGAGTTCGCAAAAAGTCTAAAAATACAAAAAAGCGATGTTTTGTTGCCGAAATTGAGATGACTGTTGGTTCCAAAGACGGACACATACCACGAAATCGCGCCTCTGCTGACAAGGAAAAAAGATTTAAACATATTAACAGGTTATTAACAGGCAAAAAATGACCTACTTTTGTTCACTTAACGTTAAATTTTGGGCTGACGGACCTCTTTTGAGCCTCTGTTGATATGTGGCCGATGTGCTCATCGCTCCTGGGCTTTTCGTTTCGTGACCACCAAACCGCCGATAGGATGTGCAATCGATGCGCGGTTGCTCAGAAGCGTAGTACCTAGTGTCTTTTGTTCTGCAAGGTGTTCTCTTTGTGCGTGTTACGATAACAAATACGTAGCAATGTATTGCGCAATACCTAAACCAAGCAATTGAAAACCAAGAACGTGTGATTCGGATTTCATGATATTTAGATGTGCTTTCGCGCTCAAAAAAGCTGTTCATGGCATCTCTAATTTGCGCATGACGCGCTGTTTGCGGTAGGATGCGGCACCGATTGGGAGAATATGACGAACATGAAGAAATCAACAGCCGCAATTTTGCTCATTGCAAGCCCTTCTGAGAGCCCTGACCTTGTCTATTCGAGCGGTTTTTGGGCTCCGGACCCTCTCGTTTACCTCGTAACCCCTAAAATGCGCTATTTGGTCGTTTCACGCCTTGAAATTGGGCGAGCGCGCACTTTGGCGGCCAATTCCAAGACATTTCCGCCTCTTGAGGCCCTGACGCCAGAAGACGTGCGCGTGCCTAAAACGGGCCGCGGACAGCTTGATCAATGGGCCTTGTGTCTGCTGCGGCATATCGGTTTGACGCGCGTCAGCGTTCCCTCGGACTTTCCGCACGGTATCGCGCAGCGTCTGGAAGCACGGGGCATTCGCATCACCACGAGCCGCGAGGCCCTGTTTCCCCAACGCCAGGTTAAGTCAGCAGCAGAAATCGCGTGCATTACCGAGAGCCAGCAGGCGGCCGTTAATGCCATGCAGGCCGCTGTGACGATGATCGGCGCGAGTTCAATTTCGCGCAGCGGTACCTTGACCTACAAAGGAAAGACGCTTCGATCGGAAGCTGTGCAGCGTTGCATCCACCATGTCCTTCTGGATCATAACACCGTGTGCGGCGATGTAATTGTGGCGGGCGGGGCACAGGGCGCCGACCCCCACGAGCGCGGAAGCGGCCCTTTGCGGGCGCATGAACCGATCGTCATTGATATTTTCCCGCGTCATATGCATCACGGGTATTGGGGCGACATCACACGCACCGTGATCCGCGGTAAAGCGACGCCGCTCCAAAAGCGCATGTACAATGCGGTCAAAGCCGCACACCGTGCATCGCTCAAGCGCATTGCCCCTGCGGTGAAATGCAGCTCGGTGCACAAGGCTTCGGCCGACGAACTTGATCGGCGCGGTTTCGAAACGGGATTGTTGGACGGTATACCGGTGGGCTTCATCCACAGCACCGGACACGGCGTCGGGCTGGCCATTCACGAAGCACCGTCCGTCAGTCTGTCGGAAGCACGCCTGAAAAAAGGGAACGTCATTACGATCGAGCCGGGCCTGTATTATCCGGCCACGGGCGGCTTTCGCATCGAAGACACCGTTGTCGTTACGGCGAAGGGCTATCGCCAACTCGTTTCCTGCGAAAAACGCTTTGAGATTTGATTCCGGTCCGGCATCGAGGCTAGCCTGATCTATTCACCAACGTCGTGACGAGAATGGATAGATTGCGTCAGATCAA
>JBLHHU010000250.1:0-5273 GCA_047615735.1 Kiritimatiellia bacterium
CCTGACTCCTCGGGCCATTCTTTACCGCTGCGCTGAAACACATGCACTTGCGGGCCTTTGGCGCTTTGGCTATAGTTCAGGCACAAATTATTGAAACCATGAGGAATCACGCAGGAACGTTTATGCCGACCCCAAAAACCGAAGACGAAACACCCATAAATACCCTCGACGAGGCACGCGAACGCATTGGCGCCCTCGAAAAATCTCTGGACGAAGCCATCGACGTGATTTTGAAGCGCGACGCCCAACTTCTACAATACGAACGCAACATCATGGAGCTCGAAAGGCGATTGGATCTCGCGGAAAACGACTGATTTCGATGTTTTAAACCATTTTCCGACGCTTGCCCTCGCTGGCCGAATAACCTACACTTTGCCCTCTCATACAATTCGTTCAGGAGCCAAACCAAAGATGATGACCCGCCAAACAGCCAAACGCCACGCCATTGTTTCCAGCGCCATCGTTGTGATCGGCATTATCACCGTCATCGTCACAACCGCACTTGCCTATCCAATAACAGGCTTTTGGGCCGGCTACGTGGACGGTTTCAAAGGAACGGGCTACATGGCCATCCTGCTCGGGCTCACATGGTGCGGCTTGGCCTGCCTGAATCTGTTTACAGACTTTTTCAACATCAACCGCAGTTTACAGGCCGATAAGTTTGCGTTAATGATTTCGATCATTATCGGAGCAACGGTGTTGCTGATGGCGATTGTGATTCCAAATGTAAACCTCTACGAAGATAAACAGTTCTCGGGTGATCCTAAACAGAAAGCCGAGCAGACGAAGCATCACGCCAATCTGAAGCTGCTTGTCGCAGCGGGCCTCCTGGCCGGTGGCGCCATCATCGGCAGCGTGCCCACGCGACGCTTCTTTAAGCGCGCCTAAGACACCTCACTCAGCTCCTTCTCTCGCCTCCGTTCAGCGCGCAGAACTCGAACTCGGAAGACGGTCCGCAGCGAAAGTACAGATGCGTTGTAGACAAAGCCTTTATAATTCTGTAATCATGCTTCTTAATTTTAATCCCGAACCCATAGCCTTCCGACGGCTCGACCGATAGTATGCCAGCCAACGACCCCTCTCCAATACCTGACGAATCTGCACCGACGCCGCAGCCAGACGAAGCTTCCCCAGCTGATCGTGATCTCATACTGGATCTAAATTTTGTCCCGGACTGGGCCAAAAAATCACCCACCGACACAGCCTTTGTGGTCCGCAAGGAAACGTCAGGCGGGCGTGATCGACGCCCACGGCGCGACGGCCCCAAACGAGACAGCGGCAAGCGACCAGCACCACGAGACGGCGGTGGTGGACGCGATCGACGCCCAGAAACGGGCAACTACAACGCCAGACCTCGCCTTTCCGCACCTCGCGAAACCCGCGCCCCCATGTCGATTCGCTTCGTGCCGGACGATCAACACCTCATCGTCATCCTTAAAAAACTTCGCAACACGGCGCGCGCCTATCCCCTACTCAAAATAACGTCGCTGTTTCTGAACCACCCGGACACCTGCCGAACACTGATTGAAGTCGACAGCCGCGACGCCACCCAAAAACTTTACCAGTGTACGCAATGCGGCGCTGTGGCCTTTGATGAAAAGACGTTGCACACACATCTTTTAAACAACCACATGGCCGACCTCTTCGTCGAGGAAAGCATTGAGGCTGAACCGCCGAAAGGCAATTTCATCTGCGTTCGCAAATGTGGTCTAAGCGGCGAACTGTTGGGTCCACCAAACCACAACAGTACAGAAACGCGTATCCTAGATACGCACGAAACCCGCTTCAGTAACATGACGATAGAGCGCTACCGCGAACACATCAAAACACTGCACGACAGCGAGTTGATTGAAGCGTGGAAAGAGCAATGGCGCACACAGAAGGTGTACCGTCTTAAATCCGACGTTGAAAAGGCGACGCCCGCTGATCCGGCCCCACCGGAACCAGACAGCACACCCCGTGCTGAGACGCCGGACGATACCGAAGCGCCTGCGGACGATGCGACGGCAGCAGCCGACACCATCCAGAATGAAACCGTTCAGGAGGAAACACCACAGGCGGAAGCCAGCTCGGACGACGTAGCGTCCCCAGCGCCTGAGTCCCCGGCGACGGACGAGATCAGATCCTATTCCCAAAGCGAAGCTGCGGAATACTTTTTGAATACGCATGGCGGCAAAATGATCCGCAAAACCTTCCGCGCAACCGTACCAGCTGCTATTGCCCGCGAAACGGAAGACCCAGCGTTACGCGAACGCGTTTTGGACGCATGGCGCCGCGAGTGCCAAGCGCCCCGCTCCATGACGTTTGCAATTCGCGGTGCCTTCAAGCACCGCAAAATGCACATTTTCAAAGCCGGAAAGCAGATGGAATTCGTGACAGCCACAGTGCCGGTCGTCCTTGACCCGGAACGCGCCACCGAATCGATTGGCGAAGTCCTGCGCTTTCTTCAGGAACATCCAGGGTGCGCTCGACAAGCCCTTGTCGAAGGCCTGCGTCCTGGAGCGTCCAGCTCAAAGGAACGTGCAAATGAAATTCTGGGCCCGCTAAGCTGGATG
Source organism: Kiritimatiellia bacterium (assembly GCA_047615735.1). Taxonomy (GTDB): domain Bacteria; phylum Verrucomicrobiota; class Kiritimatiellia; order UBA8416; family JAIOPI01; genus JAPKCZ01. Next base: position 2,556 of record JBLHHU010000250.1, read on the forward strand.
GTCGAGCGTGGTCACATCATTGAATTTTTCGATGGCACGCTTGCCGTCCCACGCGGCGGGTCTTCTCCAAAACGACGTCCGCCGAAAAAGGATTCCGCCGAAGCCGAAGCTCCAGCCGAAGCCGAAGCTCCAGCCAAAGCCGAAGCTCCAGCCAAAGCCGAAGCTCCAGCCAAAGCCGAAGCTCCAGCCAAAGCCGAAGCTCCAGCCAAAGCAGAAGCTCCAGCCAAAGCAGAAGCTCCAGCCAAAGCAGAAGCTCCAGCTCACGCTGCAGAACCAGCCAAGGACGCGACTGACGACGTCGCCGAAGAAACGCCCGCGGACGCCTAGAGGGCCTCATACAGGCAATGCACGCGCCGCCTTCAGGCCGCGCACCTACTCAGAAAAGCCCTGACAAAGCGAACGTCGCGTGTCAGCATTATATGCGCGGACAGGCAAAACACCCTGCGCACCCGGAACGAATCATGACCCGACTTCTTATTGTACTATCATCGCTACACCTCGCCCTAGCTGTTTGCAGCAAGGGGGCGGACACGAACAGCGTACCCGTATCGCCCTACAAGGCCGTACATATTCACAACGACAGCGAACCATCCATGGCCGAACCGACCTCATCTCGACCCGCAACGATTTATGAAATTGTCGTCGTATCGGACCAACCCTCACGTGGCGGTCTCGTCGCCAGTGAGCGCGAATTTCGGTTCGCTTCCTTCGGCGGCGCACGACATGACGGCGGCGTCAATATCCCCCACGCAATGCAACAGCCGCGGCGGCGTCTTTTCGACGATGATTCGGATGACGACCTCGGAGAAACGATTTTCGGCATCTCCCCCGACAGTCTTGACCTGAACGGCCCTGGCACCGCAAATCAGGGCTGGCTGGCGCGCGAGGTAAACCGGAACGTTCGCAGCGGGCGCGACATGCGCATGCTGAATGAAAATATGATTCGCGAAAACACCTTGATGCAGAACCTCGGCCTGAAAAGCCCACTTAACCACATGAACCCCAACGCCTTCCCCATGCCCAACAACGCGAATACACCTTCTCACGACCCCTATTCCAGACTGCAATCGCGCGGTCTGCTCGATCGCGACATCCTAAGCCCATAATAGCTAAGCCTGCTGAACGTAGCCCCCATATAACCCAGAACCGAGCATCGAACGTCAGGCCCAGTCTTACTCAAGACCGGTCTTCGATACGGAGCTTCTTGAGTAAGCGATACAAGGTTGCACGGTCCACATCCAGAATCTCGGCGGCTTTCTGTTTCTGCCAATCCGTGCGCTCCAACACGTTGATGAGGTGCTCACGACTTCGGGCGTCGAGCGCCGCGCGCAAGGTCTGATCCGCGTTGGAACCAGAAGACGTTGCCTCGGCCCCCTTCTGCAACGGTTTCAAATCGTCCACCTCCAGCATGGGCTGGCGCGCCAAGACCACGGCTCGCTCAATACAATGGCTGAGTTCGCGCACGTTACCCTTCCACGATTGAGCACTTAGATAAGCACGTGCGGCTTTGCTAAACGATTCCGCAGGGCCGCCATAGCGTTTCACGTGAGCCGTCAGAAAATGCGTCGCCAACAGCAGGATGTCGCCGCCGCGTTCGCGCAAGGCGGGAAGATGTACTGGAATGACATTGAGGCGGTAAAAAAGGTCCTCTCGAAATAGCCCTTCGGACACGTCGTTTTCCAAATTCCGGTGGGTTGATGCCAGCACGCGCACGTCCACCGAGACCGTTGTGTTCCCGCCCACACGCTCAATTTCCTGCTCCTGAAGGGCGCGCAACAGTTTCGCTTGTAGATCAAGCGGCATTTCGCCAATTTCATCCAAAAAAAGTGAGCCACCGTCGGCATCTTCAAAGCGACCACGCCGCGCGGTTGTGGCACCGGTATAAGCGCCCTTTTCATGCCCGAAAAGTTCGCTCTCGATCAAGTTGGGGTTAATGGCAGCACAATTCATGGCGATAAGCGGTTTGTCGGCACGGCGACTTTTGTAGTGGATGGTCTGGGCGACCAGTTCCTTACCCGTACCGGTTTCCCCCGTGATCAGCACGGTACTATCGGTTGGGGCAACACGGTCCATCAGAGCAAACATATGCTGCATCGCATCGCACTGACCCATGAGGCGCTCGCCATACATCCCGCCTGCGGCAAGTTCGGCGCGCAGGAACGCGTTTTCGCGGCGCAGACCGGCATGACGGAGTGCCCTGTCGATCGTGAGGCGTAGCTCGTCTTCATTGGGCGGCTTGACAATGTAGTCGAAGGCGCCCAGTTTCATGGCATCGACAGCCACACGAATATCGGCAAACGCGGTAATCAGAATGACGGGCAATTCCGGTGATGCGTCGCTAAGATGACGCACCACGTCCTGACCACTCATTTCCGGCATGTTTACATCTGTTACAACGAGATCAAAATTCGTGGATTCCAGCGCTTTCAGTCCATCAGCTCCCGAACGAACGCAATGCACATCATGTCCCCAGCTTTCCAACAGCAAGCGCAAGGCTTGTATGTCGATGGGGTCGTCGTCAATTAAGAGTATGGTTGATCTCATAAGCGTTCGCAGTAGGATGTTGTAATCTATAGCTAAACCGTTTTAGCCTAAAGCGAGAGGAAGTTCCAGTGCCGTTACGTCGTATGCCAACAACGACCGCATGGTCGAGTAGTCACTTATTGAAACGTATCATAAGAAGTGCGCTCGTAGCGGGAACGGTGGGGCTCTTGATGC
>JBLHHU010000251.1:0-5241 GCA_047615735.1 Kiritimatiellia bacterium
TGACCTCTTCGGGCACGCAACGAAAGAAACGGTAAAACCCACGCAGAACGTAGCGATACTGCTGGCGCGACCCTTCGGTGTAGCCCGCTTCATTCAAACGCTGAAGAACAAGACCCCAGAACTGTTTCCACGTTATGGGCTCAGCGACAGCGCATGTCGGGCCGGTATCCATAAGTAAACTCGCAGGCATCATGACGCGTCTCCTATAAGGTGTTTATTGTTTTCCGTCCATGCACGCACAAGCGTTAGACATCGTATTTTGAGTCGTAGAAGTGCTGACCGCTCTTTGTCAACGCACACAGCCGCCTCGCGCTGTAGTGCCAACACATCGGTCAGCGGGCTCTGCACGGCCTGCGGACCCGATTTGACGACGTGCGTATAGATCATGGTGGTCTTGACATCGTTATGCCCCAACAGAATCTGCAGCGTGCGAATGTCGGTGCCACTAGCCAACAAGTGCGTCGCAAAGGAATGCCTGAAGGTATGGGCATGCACGGGTTTGTGAACGTCGGCATCCCGAGTGGCCTTTTTGAGCGCCTTTTGCAAGACGCTCTCGTAGATGTGATGACGGCGCTTGCACCCGCTGCGAGGGTCCACAGATATCTTTTTGGCCGGAAAGGCATATTGCCAGCCCCACTCGCGCGCAGCGGCCGGATATTTTCGCCCCAACGCATGCGGCAAATACACATTGCCAAATCCATCAGCGAGATCTTTCTCGTGCAACGCACGAACCCGCTCGAGATGCGCTTTTAAATCAGGGATGAGCTCGGCGGGTAAACCGACTGTGCGATCTTTGTCGCCCTTGGCTTCACGAATCGTGAGAATCCGCTGGGCGAAGTCGAGATCTTTGACCCGCAAACGAATCAGCTCGATGATGCGCATGCCTGTTCCGTATAGGAGCTCGGTCATGAGACGGCGCGTGCCGGACATGTTAGCCAGAATGGCCGCCGTTTCCTCAATCGTTAACACCACAGGCATGCGTTTGCGCTTGCGAGCGCGATGCACCTGCCCAAGATCACCCAACTCGATATCAAAGACGGAACGGTACATGAAAAGAATCGCGCACAAGGCCTGGTTCTGTGTGCTTGCCGCAACATCAAGATCAGACGCCAGATGGCTCAAGAATGCATTGGTGGCGAATGTATCCAGGTAGCGTGGATTGCGATTGTCGTTGAAGCTAATAAAGCGCTCAGCCCAATCGGCGTAACTCTGCTCCGTGCGGATCGAGTAATGGCGAACTCGGATTTGGCGGCGCAACATAGCGAGAAGTTGGCACACTTGATCCGGCGTCAGACGCTCGACGCGCTCACGCGGCTGCCGACTCGGTTGCCCTTGCGGCTTTTCTGACTCAGGGACAGACATTGTCGAGGACGCAACCAAGCGCGCGGTCGCCTGCGCCGCACGATTTTTTGACGCGCGCTGAATCATGTGTACCTCCGCATTACCCCAACCACAGGGCCGGCGATGTCTAACGCCGTGTCGCCATCTTTCCGAAAAACCATGGGCGAAAAATCGGAGTTGGCCGGCTCGAGCGTGACCGTGTCGGCCGTGATGCAGACGCGCTTTACGGTGACCTCGCCATCCACGTACACGACGGCGATTTGACCACTGTCGATATGATCCTGGCGCCGAACAATGACCGTGTCGCCATCGAGAATGCCGCCATCGCGCATGCTGTCGCCCTGAACGAGGACCGCAAAAAGCGGCGCCGCGTCGTCGCGTCTACCGGGCGCAAACCATTCGGAAGGGTCAACCCAATCTTCTATATGCTCTTCGGCCAGAATAGGCGCACCCGCCTGAACGCGGCCCACCAACGGAATACCGCGCTTAACGGCTTGTCGCGCCAAACGCAGTCCGCGCGACAGGCCGGGCTCGTGCACGAGGGCGCCTTTGGCGACCAGCGCCGCGATATACTGCTGCGCAGAACGTGGCGATTTAAAGCCCCCGGCCCGGGTGATGTCACGGACGGTAGGAGGGCGGCGGTTGCGCTCAATAAATCCCTCAATAAGCGACAATACGCGCTGTTGCTTCTGTGTTAGTGCGTCTTCTTGCATATGTATACACTAGTATATACTCAAAATAGCGCAAGCGAAAAGTGAACGTCTCCGCCATACAAACGCATCTGTGGTTTGGTGTATTTGAACCCAGAACCGACTAAGCAGTTCGACTAGGTGTAATCGACCAAGGGTGGAGACGAAGTGCTAGCATCCCATAGGGACAGATATTGGCTACGAAAGAAGCATATTTCCTAACGTTTCTGACTCCATGTGCCCAAGCTGCATTGCAGAATTTCAAACCACTGAAGAAAAGATTAACCGCAGAGGGCACAGAGGACACAGAGGTTCGGTCACGAGAATCAGTCGGCGGGGACTCCCCCGCCGACTGATTCTCGTGACCAATGTCTATTTTTTTTCTTCCCTCCGCGTCCTCCGCGAACTCTGTGGTTAATCTTCGCTTTGGCCTATGGGATGCTAGTGACACTTAATCTCGTTCTTAATCGCCACACGTCGTCCTCACACCCTTAGTCCAACGGCTTTGTCGCGACCACGTTTGGCAACCACAATAATCTCGTTACCAGAACATTTTTCCTGTGTTTACGGAAATAATAACCGATTCTCGTGATCTCTTCCCTAGTGCGGCGTAACCCGAAGGGCGACTTGTCCGCCGTAGCACGAAGTACGTAGGAGGAAGACGGCTCCGTGGGTCCGAGTCTCAAGCGTCTTGTCCTTCGTAGCCACGAGCGGAGCGAGGGCGACTTAAAAAGCGGGTGGTAAATCTCCTTCTTCGCCTGTGGTATGCTAGTGAATAAGATCACGACTATTAAACGCGCGAATTTTAAAAACCTAGAGCTTTGCAACGAATCGCAGAAGCCTCCGCAACTCAAAAGGGTAAAACTGCACACGCAATCACTTGTAACATTGTAACCAAGAACTATTTGTGCCTATCATCGCTGATTGATGAAATTGGCCAGCCATTATGCCCATGTCTTCTCACCGCAGATCCGAGCGCGCGGAGAAAACTGCCTTAAACAGGGGCGCGTCGAGGTCGACGCGTTTACGCGGGATTCTGTCCACGCCTCGTGCGAAGGAGACACCTCTTATTTCCTCGCCATCCTGAAAGAGGAAAACGGGTTCTGCCTATCATGTGACTGCCCCTATTTTGAAAGCCACGGTCCCTGCAAACACGTTTACGCCTTGTTGCGCATCATCGATGAACGCGCGCCCGATCCCACCAAACTGGAATTTCTGCGCGGCGCCGAAGCCTTCGGCGAAGTGGCCTTCGACATTCACGAAGATTCCAGCGAAGCGTTTGCGATGCCCCGCCCGGACTATGAGGAGACGCTGCGACGCTTGCGCTCGGGCAACAACGGTCACGTCGAACCCACCGAAGCATCGGACTGGGCCGCCGCCGTTCAGCGCCTGCGCCGGCATCAGCACTCGCCGCATTCGGCCACGCCCGCAGATGATTTTGAAATCCACTACATGCTCGACACCTCACCGCTCGTACAGTCCTCAGGGCATTTACGACTGCGCTTCTGCCAACGTCGACGACTAAAATCTGGGACGTGGAGCAAACCTCGGCGTCTACAGCAGGGGCACCGCGCCGGCGTGGGTCTGCACGACGCCATCGATCGCGAAGTGCTTACCTTACTACGTTCCGCAGAACCCAGCGTCTATGATGACGGCCGCGCGCGGGACCAAGTCACGGTTCCGCCCGCCATCGATCATGTAATCCTGCCGAAACTCTGCAAAAGCGGCCGCTTTTTTCGCTGGGACGGCGAGAGTGAAACCAACGAAACGGTACTGCACTGGGACGACACGCCACCCTGGCAAATGCGCCTGACATTGTCCGAGCCGACACCCGATGGTGCTTTTGTGTTCGAGGCGCGCATGCACAGCGGTGAGCAAGAGATGCCGCTTTCGGAGGTGATCGCACTCCTCGAATCCGACCACGTTGTCTTCAACGATTGCGTTGCGCGTGCGGAACACTGCGGCCTGTGCCAGGCGCCGGAGGTTTTTGGCGCCGACAGCGAATTGCGCGTTGAACGATCCGACCTGGACGCTTTCCTTAAAGCACTTTTCGCGCTGAAGCACCTACCACCACTGACCCTACCCGCTTCATTGGACGTAACACCGAGCACACCGAAACCCGTGGCCGTGCTACACGCCCTGCTCGATCCAAAAGGTGACGAGAACACACTTTTTGTCGACCTGCGCGTTGCCTATGGGCCTGTTGAAATCGACCCACGACATGACGGCAGCGCCCTACTCTCCCCCGACGGCCAACACATGCTGTTGCGCGACGCGCACTACGAAGCGGGGCTCGAGCGGCAGTTACAAACAAGCGGCATCAACATTCCACCCTACGCCGTCCATCACCCGAAACACCTTTACAGTGTTCCGGTGCGCAACTTTCCGCGCGCCGCCGAAACACTCATGGACCTCGGCTGGCGCGTCCTTGCCCACGGCAAACCGTTTCGGCGTGTGGGCGAAATATCCTTTAAAGTATCATCGGGTGTCGATTGGTTTGACCTGAATGCGCGCTGCGTTTTCGGCGACGTCAGCATCGGCATTCCCGCCATTCTAAAAGCCGCACGCGCTGGCGAATCTTCCGTCATGCTTGGCGACGGCTCGGTTGGCATGCTTCCTGAAGAATGGCTGGAGCAACATCGCTATCTTCTGGATTCGGCCGACATCGTCGACGGAAACCTGCGTTTTAAAGCCACGCAGGCGATGTTCCTCGACGCATTGTTGCTCGAGCAACCCGGCGCCAGTTGCGACGAAACGTTCCAACGCGTACGCGACCAATTGTCAGGCTTTTCCTCCGTAGCCTCATGTCCGGCACCAGCGTCGTTTGTCGGCACGCTGCGCCCCTACCAAGAAGAAGGTCTGGGATGGCTTATTTTCCTGCAACAGTTCGGCTTGGGCGGGTGTCTGGCCGACGACATGGGCTTGGGCAAAACGATCCAGATTCTGGCGCTACTGGCGCACCACGCTGAATCCCTGTGCCGCAACGGCAAGCGAGACCCAAACGCAGAACCGTCGCTGATCGTCGTGCCACGTTCACTTGTCTTTAACTGGCAACGCGAAGCCAAGCAGTTCGCCCCGCAGCTACGCGTGCTCCGTAACACTGGCCCCAGTCGCGACACGTCGCTCGCCGCCTTTAAAGGTTACGACATCGTGCTGATGACCTACGGCACCGTGCGCAGTGACGCCGTGCAGTTGCGAAACATCACATTCC
>JBLHHU010000252.1:0-5195 GCA_047615735.1 Kiritimatiellia bacterium
CGAAAGATGCCTTTTGGTCGACGTTTCGTACGCGCGCTGCGCGCTTGACGCAGGAGTCGGCCCCCTCGCCTACGTTCTACCGTCGACATGAAACGGGCATTCGCTGGGCCACCGCAACGGCAAGCCTGGCCGTCATCACCGGTTTACTGGTCTTGAATATGCGTCCGGCTACCGCCTACGCCGACACAGTGCAATCGCTGCAAGTGAACGTGAGCCATGGTGCCATCATGATCTTCAACGATGACGCCGAAGGCGCCACAATCGTCTGGATAGAGGAACAATGATGCGCCGCGCCCTATTTTCTCGATGTCTTGTCATCGCGGCTCTCGCCTTGTTTGCCTGCGCAGCGTCCGCGGAAGCAGCGGGGCTATCGGTTCGGTTGGTTGAAGCGCACAACGACTCTGCATCCGTCGCCGGCGGCCTTCGCGATGTGTCCGGCACCTTGCGCAAGAATTTGCCCTACACAGGATTCGACCTACTCAGCAGTCGCTCCCTGCCCTTGCCCGCCAAGGGCAGTGCGTCACTCAGCCACGGATTCTCCGTACAATGCACGGGACCGCAGAGCGGGTTGACAGCGGTCATCTCGCGAAACGGAAAACAAGTGTTGTCGACAACCTTAAATTTACGCAGCAACACACCCGTCATACTTGGCGGCTTCACATCCAGCCGCGGGCGGATTTTAGTGCTACTGGTCGCCCGCTAGGGAGTTTTTAAATATGAGCGAGGACACACCCTCAACACAGACCGATGGACTGACCCTTCTGGGAAAGGGCCAAACCGACTACCCCGGCTCGCCCGCGGCCGCCACGCTTGAAGCCTTTCCAAACCCAAATCCCAAGCGCGACTACGTCATCACCTTTGACTGCCCTGAATTCACGGCCTTATGCCCGATCACAGGACAACCCGATTTCGGACATATCACGATTGAATACGTAGCGGCAGAATGTTGCCTGGAGAGTAAATCGCTCAAACTTTATCTCTTTTCGTTTCGAAATGAAGGCGTATTCCATGAGGCCGTGGTCAATCGTATCCTCGATGACATCGTTGCCATCACGCAGCCGCGCCGCGCAACGGTTCACGGCAACTTTAATCCACGTGGTGGAATCGCGCTGAAAGTGTCTGCCTCCTATCCTGACGCATGACCACGGACATGGAATAAGGATTCACCCGTGCATGTGCGCCTTCAGGCGAGCAGACGAGATTAGTCGGAGGAGATATGAGCTCAGATACAGGCATTGACTTCGCGGTCTCAGAGAAACTCAGAGGGCCACTCGTACGACAGTTCGTTATATACTTGGAGAATAAGGTCGGCGCCCTGCTTGACCTAACGCGAACGCTGGGTAAACACAACATCCACATCTGCGGTATTTCCATCGTTGATACGGCTGACGCCGCCGTTGTTCGCGTGGTTGTGGATGACCCAGACCGTTGCCGCGAACTGCTCAACAGCAAAGGCATCCCCGCGAAAGAGAATCCAGTCATTGTCGTTCGGGTTGCGCAGGCGCCAGAGAAACTGGAAGACGTTTTACGCGCGCTTGTCGAAGCAGAAGTGAACCTCGATTACCTCTACGCCCTGCTCATTCAACAGAAGAACTACACATTGATTGCCATTCATTGTGAAGACCCAGGCTATGCACGCTTCGCCATGGAGCGCATGGGTATGGAAATTCTGACGCAGGCGGACTTATCACGCTGATACGACGCCGGCACCGTTTAGAGCGACTTCATATCCAACAAGGTGTACAAATCCTTGTTCACGACGCCATAAGTGATGACCACCTTGCCCCCCGGCCCCACAGCTTTAAACAGCTCCTGAGCGGCTTTACCGATGCTCATTGAATTCGGCATAAGCTCCATTGCGTTTGCACCGCTTGCGCCACTGGAAACGCTGACGCCGCGAGCAAAGGCTGTCTGCACATAGACGCCGGAACGTAGGATTCGACCAACGTACGTATCCGGGCTGCCTTGAACCTCTTTAAATCGTACATTCTCTGATTCGCCCGCCGCGAACTTGGTGGCCAGCCCTTGCATCGCTTCACGATACTGCCCCATGCCCTCTGAAAGCGACTCCGTTGGGCGGGCCGTCGCGCTACGCTTGCGATCTTCGCTTTTCATGCGATGGCGATCAAGGAAGGCTTGCCGAGCACTCACCGTAGCGGATTCGTTGCTTTCTTCCCTACTTCCGGTGACGGGCTCTGGCGAAATTTGAGAACGCTCTTCAAAAATTGTGTCGACAACAGGCGGCGCGGTCTTCTTGCGAGAAACAGGCGGCGCGCCAGCCTCCCGGCCAACGCTGTCGATTTCGGCTTTTATCGCTAGGGCCGCCTCAAGTTTCCCCTCTCGCGTGAGCTGCTTTTTCATTTCCTCAAGCTTCTTAAGGTAAGATGATTGCAGCTTCGGTAGCGTCGCATCGCGGCGTTTTTGGGCATTGGCAATTGCAGAAAAATAGTTCTGACGTGTCTTTTGAAGCGAGGTGCTCGCACCGGCCGGAGCGTCTCGAGGAATTGTTTTTTCAGACTCAAAACGTTTCTTTTCCGCCATGACGGATAGGAGTGATTCAAGATCTCCGCGCGATTGCGCATATGTGACCAAGGCATCCAACGAGGCGCCATAACGTTCCACGGCAGACGCAACGGTAGTACTGTACTCCGCACTGACCTTCGCGTGCATCTGCCTATATTTGTCGCGGACCTCGTCAAGCTCGCCTGCCAGAGCAGTCACTTGACTCACGCCAAAGCACACAGACAGGGCAACCCCAAGGAGCACCATCCGCCCGAAGGCAACAAAATCTGGTAATTTTTGATTTAGGCGACGTGTCATAAATCCGCTTCTTACTCCTACGTTTCCAGCTGAGCTTCTTTCACCCGCCGAATATCAACAAAGCACATCGTACCCAAAAGTGCCCATACAAACAACGTTCGCGGAATGAAACTTATTAGAAAGAAGGCCTAAATGAGCGCGACCAGACGCCGCACAACCGAAATGAGCGCGAGGCGTGACCATCCAAGCATCAACTATCGGAGCGGGAGATCGCCCCAGTTCCCTCCATGCGATCGATTTCTTCGTCGACCTTTTTGGCTAAACTCATTCGCCCCGACTGTGTGTAGTCTCGACGCAATTCCTTTAGGTCACTGATGTAACTTTGCGTCAGGAGTTCATTATCCTCGGTGCGTTTCTTAACCGACTCAACCCAGGAGGCCTGGAATCGCTTCTGCGTCTCCAAAAGCGAACCATCCGCGTCGACCTCATCGACACCGGCAATACTTCGTTGCGCTTCAAATCGTAACACTTCGAGTTGAACGCGTTCCCAGGCATCAAAGTCGCCCAAACGCTGCGCTTCGGATTTCAGATCCATGAGTGCCTTCATGTACTCAGAAGGCCAACCCTCGGTTTCGTTGCTAAACCGTTTCGCAATCGCAGCCATGCCCTGATGGTAGTTGGTCTGCATCTGCGCCAGTCGGTTATCAACCGGTTTCAACTTGGGCGGGGCGGATTCCGCGACATCAACGTCCGCCATCGTAATTGGATCGAAAAGCCCATCGGCTTTCCATGTCGTGGCATAACTCGCGAGCGGCTGCCTCAGAAATGAGTGCTGGTAAACGACATCCGCGAAGCGATAAAAGCGGCCAAAGTTGGTTCCCGTCGTTTTGCCCATCACCAGATACACGGGCGGCGCACTAAAAAGGTAGACAAAGAAAAAGATCAGGGCGAAACACGCCGCCAAATAGGCTTCATACACGGCGCGACGAAACTTAATCTGAACAATAAGGCGTTTTGCGTCAGCGGAGTTGGCGTCTAATCCACTCAGTACAGTACGACAAGCCTCATCGGCGCGCAGCCATTGGCGGCGATCGATGGCCGTATGCGCGGTATCCAAATAGCGTTCTATAATCAACCCGTGTAACCGATCGGCCTCGAGACTAAACGCATTGTCGTCGGCGATCTGGTTATACTCTTCGATGTGGCGGCGGCCACGCACATAGGCCCCGGACGAAATGTCAAACGGGATGACCTGCCGCAGATGTTCGACGCGCTTCAGCGCTTTCTCCGCCTCAGCCTTTAAGGCAGCCGTTTCGTCCATCAACCGACGCCCTGCATGCCCGATGGGTGAAAAGCCCGACGCACTGTCGGCCATATCGACGATCTGCCGATAGGCCTGCTTGCGCCAAAGCGAGTGCAGCTTTGTGTGTAATCGTACCGCCGTTTCATAATCACGTTGATCCGCGCCACAACCACCACAGAAGGGCAATCCCGAGCGTGTCTCTTGCCCACATTCCACACAGGTATCGCCCCCGTCCCACCCGCATTTTCCGCAAAACCGTATGCTGACCGGATTTACCGTGTCGCACCATTTGCAACGCCATGTCCTGCGCATTGAAGGCAGCTCTGCAATCTGCGGTGCGTTTATGACCAACAGTGTTTCCAGAAACTCAGTGACCGTGCTCCAACGCTTATTCACATCCGGTTCGAGCGACTTCACCATTGGCATGCGCAACTCGTCAGGCACGTCATCTGGTCGGAAATAACGCGGATTCTGCCCCGTCAGACTGAAAAACAGTAGCGCGCCCAACCCGTAAACATCAGCGCGCTCGTCCGTCAGGCTGGCGTCACGCTCTTGCTCCGGAGCACCGTAACCTAAGGAAAGAAAGCGCTCCCCCGGCAACGTTAAGGGCTCCACACCGGGATTCTGCGGCGCACGTGCGAGTCCAAAATCAACGACCTTGGGCTCCATGTCTTCATCGTAGAGAATGTTGGAAGGCTTCAAGTCGCGATGAATGACGCCACAACGATGCGCGTGCTCAACGGCGCGGGCAATCTTGATGATCAATGCGAGCGCTTCTCCGACGTCCAACGACCCACTACGATGCACACGATCCGCCAGTGAAAAAGGAGGTGTCGGGGTTTTGTGCAACGACGTCTCATCGGGCCCGGAGATGTACTCCATGACGATATACGGCCCGTCGTCATCTTCGCCGAGCTCGTAAATGTGCACGATGTTCGGATGGCGCAGGGCCGCAACGACCTTGGCCTCCTGCATCATACGACGCTTCATCGACTCATTACCCAACGTCCGCGGGTTAAGCCGCTTCACGGCGACGAAACGACCAAGCTGGCGATCCTGAGCGAGATACAGAACGCCCATACCGCCCTCAGCGACACGCTCGATGACAACATATTTTCCCGACAAAGCACGG
>JBLHHU010000253.1:0-5194 GCA_047615735.1 Kiritimatiellia bacterium
GGAATTGCACAGAGCCCGAGAAACGTAGCCGCGGACGCCAGTCCGTGGATCTCTGTGCTGCGCGCATACATGGAACAATAAATCCACCTGCTGGCGCAGGCGGCTACGGTGAGGAATTGCGCAGAGCCCGAGAAACGTAGCCGCGGACGCCAGTCCGTGGATCTCTGTGCTGCGCGTACACATGGAGCAAGGAATCCACCTGCTGGCGCAGGCGGCTACGGTGAGGAATTGCACAGAGCCCGAGAAACGTAGCCGCGGACGCCAGTCCGTGGATCTCAGTTCTGCGCGCATACATGGAGCAAGGAATCCACCTGCTGGCGCAGGCGGCTACGGGGAGGAATTGCACAGAGCCCGAGAAACGTAGCCGCGCGCGCCAGCGCGTGGATCTGGAGTCGTTACCTGACGGTGTCGCTCGATGGATTACGCGTTGCAGGAAAGTGGTTTGTGTGAGATGAATTCATGTCGCTTTGTGATATGCGTGAATCCAGAACTGACGAGAGTCGACATGAAAGCCGTAGCCTACCGAATACCCGGGCCAATTGAGCGCGACGATGCCTTGCAGGACATCACCCTTGATACGCCCAAGGCCGAAGGCCGTGACCTGCTCGTCAAAATATGCGCTGTATCAGTAAATCCTGTAGACACCAAATTGCGTCGTGCCGTGGCGCCTGAAGGAGACGCGTGGAAGGTCCTTGGTTTCGACGCATCAGGTGTCGTCGAGGCGGTTGGCCCAGACGCACAGAACTTCAAGCCGGGCGACGCGGTCTTCTATGCTGGTTCGCTAACGCGCCCTGGCACCAACAGTGAATTTCATCTTGTCGACGAACGCATCGTTGGCCGTAAGCCGTGCAATGTGAATCATGCAGAGGCCGCCGCGCTTCCCCTTACAGCGATCACCGCTTGGGAGATGCTGTTTGACCGTTTGGATGTCAAGCGCCCCACCCCACAGGGTGCTGACACCATTCTGATCATTGGTGGTGCGGGCGGCGTCGGGTCTATAACCATCCAGCTTCTGCGCGCCTTAACCGAAATGACAGTGGTTGCCACGGCATCGCGTCCGGAAACGCAGGATTGGGTACGCGAATGTGGAGCCCATCACGTGATCGATCACAGCCAACCCCTCGCCTCACAAGTTGAGGCGCTGGGACGCGGTGCCCCGGGCTTTGTGTTTTCGACCACGCAGACACATCGTCACATGGCCGACATTGTCGAGCTGATTGCCCCGCAGGGCCGCTTCGGCTTGATCGACGATCCCGAAGCACTGAACGTTATGCCGTTAAAGCGCAAGTCCATCTCCCTGCACTGGGAACTCATGTTCACACGTACACTATTCGGTACGCCGGACATTGAGGAGCAAGGCAAGCTCTTGAACGACGTGGCTGACTTGGTTGAAGCAGGACGCATTCATTCTACGGCCACAGACGTCGCCGGAAAAATTGATGCCAAAACCCTGCGTGCGGTCCACGCCCAGATTGAAAGCGGCACCTCCCGAGGCAAAATCGTACTCGAGGGCTTTTAGCGCTTCGGACTTTCAACGCAACACGAAAAGCGTTTTTGGTCTCACGCCAACAGGTCGAACGAGAAGATGTGGGCTTGGCCCCCACCCCAGGCCGCGTCGAGTGTCAGACGGACTTCCTGAACGGGGAGATCTAGCGGGAGCATCAGCAGACGTCTGAAATTATTGTGAACCTCATGCAACATCTGCCACTGGCCGTCCGGTGATTTGCCTTCCAACTTGGCCTCCTTGATGAGTGAGGCAGGCATGGTTTGCCGGTTACCCTGCGACGGATAGCTGCACGGCATTTTCTTCCTGTCGTTGAAGTCGCTGTCACTGATGATGCGGATTTGGGAGAAGATTTCCGATTCGGGAAAGCGCCAAGTGAGTGTGTCGCCGGGTGATCCCCACCATCCGTTGTCAATACCATCGATGTCGCGTTCAATTCCGTTGCTGAGTTCGGTGACTGCGCCGCAACTTGGCGTAAGTACCCCCTGGCGTTGTGCCGCGATGAGTGGGCGCTCGGTCCATGGGATATACTGGTCCTGATCGCGGAGCGTGTCCTGCAGCCGCGTTAGCGCCTCTGTGTAAACGCCACGTGGTGTCAATCCCTGTTGAGCGGCGATGGCGGCCGCGGTGCCGACCGCCTGACCCATGGTGGATGTCGTCGCCATCACCCGCGTGGAGCTCATTGCCATATGGGTCGCGGAAATGTTGCGGCCCGCGCAGAAGAGATTGTCCATGTCTCTGACGTACAGGCAGCGATAAGGAATGCCATAGGGTGATGGCGCCGGGTGAAAGATCGTAGGCTTGCCCTTGTAGTTGATTGCCTCTGGGTGGTGATCATCCATCGACCATCCGCCGTGACAGACACGATCCTCAAAGCGCCCCTCAGCTTCGATGTCGTTCTGCGTCAGAATGTGATCGCCGACATAACGCACGTTCTCACGTTTGCCGGGCAGAGATCCGATCCATTCAAGCGCCCAACCGTCGCCACGGCCATCCGGGTGGTTCTTCATCATCTCCCAAACGCCATAGGCGATGGCCAGATTCTCGTCACGGATTGTATCCGCATCGTCAATCGTGTTCATCATGCCGCCCAATTCGAGCCACCAGAAATTGTCACCTTCCGGGGTCAGTGGACCGCGGTTTGGCAGGTCTTCTTCCTTAAATTTCCGTGCCCAGGGAGGCGCAATGAATGGGTGTGTGTGGCCTTCTACCGCACGCAACTGGATCAGGATCGAGTTACCCATAGTTTTATCGTCCGCGACCTCAGGCGCATGGCCTTCATCAAACTCCTGACGCGCTTCGCGCCCCCATCGTGTCTCTGCACCGCAGATGCGTAATACCGAATCGCCGGAGCAGTCCGCGTAGAGGTCCGCCTGTATATCGATCCAACACTGACGCGTGCAGTGCCACGCGCCGATAGCGGTGATCTTGCGGTCATGCGTGTGCACTTCGTTCACGGCGCAGCTGAACAGAACCTCAAGGTTGGGCTCCTCACGACAAATCCCGTGCAGCACATCATCCCATACGGTGTAGACCATATCCGCGTTGTAATAGAGGTTGCGCAGCATGATCTCTTCGAGAATGCCGGCCTCTTTATTGTCGTTGCCGTGCGCGCCACAAATCCACATGCGAATTTCGGAGGAGGCATTGCCGCCCAGGACGGAGCGGTCCTGCACGAGAATGGTCTTCACGCCGTTGCGCGCCGCCGCGATGGCAGCGTTCAAACCCGCCATACCACCCCCAACAACGCAAAATTCCACAGATCGGGTTTCACGCCCAAAGGCAGTTTCATTATGAAGGACGTTATGCATAAGTGAGGGGAATAGTTACCGATTCAGGGTCAAGAGCGCAAGGCGGCATGTTAACACAACAGGGTCGCTCTTGTCGCCTCAACGAAAGGGGTTACGACTCGCTGTTCCGGAACGGCAAATCGTCAACCGATGACGCGTACGTGTGGCAATCGTTTTGCGGCGCGCTCGAATGTAAGCGTCTCGCCCGGGTGCTGATCGTACTGGCGGCAAATGATTCGACCTATTGCCTGACGTGGGCGATGCTGGTCCGTACCTCATCGATGCCATGTTGTCCGTCGGCGTGAACAGCATAGCCGTGCAATGCACCAAACCAGTCAGGCGACCGGACGGCCCTTTGCTCTGCAGGATGCTCCGCCCGCTCTTCGTGCACCCAGGTCTCGAACAGGTTTACCGCCACCTCCTGCGTGCTACGCCCCTCTAAAGCGCACTTAGCCTTCAACTGACGGTACAATTTATCTGGAATATCAATGCTAGCTTTCATGTTTCACGGCTAACCATATTGCCGTGTTTTCGACAAGCTTGATACAGGACCTCCGAATCGACCCCATGCGCTCATTTACTATCCCAAATGGGTAAGCGTTAAGCTCAGGCGAGCTTCGCTCATCTCTACCCCGTAGCCTCCTGCGCCAGCAGGTGGATTCCTGGTCCTGTCGGCGCACCCTACGCTGAAGATCCACGCGCTGGCGCGCGAGGCTACGTGGGCAAAATCGCACAAGCTTAACGGTTGTAACCGTTAAGCTCAGCGCATGCACCGCCCTGGCATGTAAAGTTGAACCTTCACAAAAGGCTCCACTGAGTGTCGCACTCCATTTTGAACTCCTTTAGCGGTTACACCCACTGAAGTGCGACACTCTGTGGAGCCTTTTGTGCGAAGAAATCCGCCGTTCACTGCTTAACAGTTAGGTGGTACACAGCAAGTATTCGAGACTTCGCAGTCTGTTCTCTCGAAGACCGCCGCTTGCCCAACTGGAGATTCCCGTCTTCAACAGATGTTGCAAATGCGAAGTGTTTAAATTAAGCGCACTGGCAGTTTCTGTCACATGAAGTCGTGACTTCTCCTGCACCAATCTAACCGTGTGTTCAATTCGTTGATCCACTAGCGGGATAAATCAGGGGGGTGACTGTCCCCCGCTGCCGATAAACATATACAAACTATTGATAACGAAACAAGCCAGGTTTGATAAACCATCGGTTTGCTATCCTTTGAGCCTTGCCCCGGTCACTGGCGTCCCCCACGTTCTGCCAATGTCGGGGCTCTTTTGCTTTCGGGAGTGTGACCTATTTTGTGACTTATCGTGGTCTATGGTTATCGATGTGGGTGGCCGATTGGACGATGGCGGCAGTGAGATTGCCCATGTAGGGTTTCCGGCCAAACCCATTTTGTGACCTATTGTGACTTATAATGACTTTCACAGTGTATATTAGTCACAATTTAGCGCAACTAATTGGTACAGTGGCGCTATTTGTTAGCGTTAGTAAAAGGTCGCAAAACCCTTGTAAACCCTAACAAACTGGCGGAGGGGGAGGGATTCGAACCCCCGGTACCACAATGCAGTACAACAGATTTCGAGTCTGCCGCCTTCGTCCACTCAGCCACCCCTCCGGTGGGTTGTGTCGATATGATGTGCGTATTTGAAGGCGGCAAAGATACAGAGTGCCTCTTCAGAAGTCAAACCATCACGCTCATATCCCGACAAAGCAGCCCGTGTGCATCAATTGGAAGCTGTCATTTGATAGATCAAAGAAAAGATCCACCACGGAGTTACCATGTAGAAAGAAATAGCCAGTCCTCCATGCCGAGACCATAGTGAAAAGCGATCGTCGGCAAGGTCGCTACTAACAACAAAAAGGAGGACTGACTATGAGTAAGGCTATTATC
>JBLHHU010000254.1:0-5150 GCA_047615735.1 Kiritimatiellia bacterium
TTTCCTCCGTGCCCTCTGCGAACTCTGCGGTTAATCTTCTTTTCCAGGAGCTGGGAATTATGCAATGCAGCCTAGAAACGACGCAATGGTAACGTTAGTAAAACTGAGTATTTTGGTGTCATAGCTGCGGCCTATGGGATGCTAGTGTTCTACTTTCTCTATCGCCTCCGGAATCATCACATCCAGAACCCCATCCGTACAACTCACACGAATCGTTCCGCGTGGTGTTGGGAAGGTGGCTGTGTAGTCAAAATCGGTCACATGCGGCGCAAGCGACACTTTCGTGCACCCGGGCGCTTCAATTTTTAGTCCCATCAGGTCGTTCACCAAAAACGATGCCGGGCAAGCCGACCACGCATGCGAATGCGTTCGGCAAAATCCGTGAAAGGTGCCCGATCGCAAACTGCCATTGGCCGACCACTCCTCATAGGTTGAGGTCGCCCCCTGTGCCACCATGCGTTCGCCCCAGCGATCACGCGTCAATTTCAGCGCCAGATCAAATTTTCCCAGACGGTCGAGCGCCTGCAGAACGATCGGCATGAAAAAGGGCTGTGCTTCAACCAAATCCGGGAACTGCGGATTCTCAAGCAAGCGATCAATGATCTGTACGGCCGTGTCATCATCGCAGAGGCCCCAGAGAATCGCAGCAAAGTTACCGTGCTCACTGACGATGGATGAGAATTCACCGTCCACACGCGCATCCGGGAAGCATCCACGCTCGGGGTCAAAGAGGCGCTCTTGAAACACGCCACGCATGCGCGTCATGACGGACTCGGTCAACTCAAGCATGTAGGCATCATTTTTGAAGGCAGCCATCTCGTTCAGCGCTTTCAAGGCACCATAGAAAATAGCGTTGAAGGCCGTGCATTCACCACGGCGATCCAGCGGCGCCCAGTCGATCAGCACCCAATACGGCATATTGTCCACCAGACCGCGCTCATTGACGTGCGGCAGGACGCCGTTGATGATCTGTTGTGCCGTTGGGTAGTACTGATTGATCCAGACACTGTCGCCCGTATAGAGATAGTGCTGCCACAGGCCGATGATCCACCACAGGGAGTAATCAGGAATGGCATGCGTCCACGTGTGGCTAATGCTGTTGCTCACGTTCGTCAACATGCCTGTCGGCAATTGGTTGCCCGCGGCCTGACGCAAAAATTTCTCGGGCAACATGGTGTCACCGAAGCAGGCGTAGATCGCGGGCAAGGTCACCAGCGCGACATCGCCCAACCACTGGGCCTGTTCGCGATAGGGCGTGTCCATCAGACACTCGTTCGAGCAAAGGCGAATCGTTTCCCTCGAAATTTCAAAGACGTCATTTAACGTTTTATCGTTGGACTCGAACCCGCCTTTGTCCTCGTAGGGATACGTCGTTTCGATGGCGCGCGCCGACAGCACACGCAAGGGGGCATCGCAGCCACGGAAACGAATTTTCACATAACGAAAGGCGCGCCAAGAAAAGCTGCGCCATGTCTGACGTCCGTCTTTCGCGGTGTAACGATCAGCGAAGGAACATTCCAACGAGACGTTGACATAGCCGTCCATGAGACGTTCGACATACGCAAACTCCATGCTGGCACCGGCACTCGCTTCAATCTCAATTTCCGTAAACCCGGTCACCACGCGTCCAAAATCGATCACGATGGCTGGCGTATAAATCGCATTACAGTAGGTCGCATCAATATGGTCCGTACTGCCTTGAACGACCACGTCGGTTTCTCCTGAACAGATGGACTCCACGTTTTCCACACGCGTGTGTTTCAGCGGCCCACCGACGACGGACAAACTTGCCGCCATGTTGCTGTAGCCATCAATGCGGTTAGAGATATCCATGCTCTCTTCGACGCGGTTGATGCTCTTGGGCAACACCGGCGTTTCACGCATATGCGGAATATCCCTCGGCACCAAGCGCGCGAAGGGACAAGTCCCGTGCGCGGGCGGAATATCGAAAACCGTGGCGGGCAGCCATGTCGACGCATCAAAATCACAGCTATCCCAGCCTTCGGGAACCTGACGTGCGTCGAACAACTCCTGAAACGGCGTCATGCGGTTGCCGTGCAGACAGAAGGCCTCGCGCTGCCAGGCCGGTGCGGGCGCAACCTGCCAGCTTTCATCGGTCGCCGCCAGCGTCTGTCCATCACCGTCGACAAGCTCAGCCAGTACCCCACCCCGAGTCTCCATGAGCGTACCAAGGTGGTAACCGATGATGGCGATACAGTTGTCGCCCGATTGCAAAAGGTCTTCGACGCGATATTCGTCGTAATAGTGATAAAACGGTTTGGACTGAGGCGCCCCACGCCCGACACGCTTGCCGTTGATCAACAGCAAGTAACGCGTATCCCCGGTCACATAGATCGTGGCCGCGCCAGGCACCGTGGACAGATCGAAACAGCGCCGGAAGTAATAATACGCGTTGGACTCGCGCCCCTCACCTTCGGCCCAGATCCAATGCGCCGCCCATTTACGGGAGGGGTGAAAATCCGCCATTGGATGTGCCGTGAGGTCCGCTGTATCCGTTGCCATAGGTCGCTACTTTCGTGATTGTCGTTCTCAGCTCGATTTGGGTGTCAACTGGAGCCAACGTAACGAAAGCCCGCGCTGGAATCCACCCGAAACCCACAACGTTTGCTTACCCTCGGCCAGACGAGCGCTTCAAACGTTGACGACTAAATCCCTTTTGGCTTCAACGTGAGCCAACGAAGCGCGACGCCACGCTGAACGGGTGCTGCGACACGCAGGGTCTGAGCCCCTTTTGCCAGTGTCAATTCGGCCACGGAACCGATGTTCCAGAGCCCTTGACTGTTGGGCACTTCAGCGCGAATCGGCGCATTGGATGCATCGCCTGCCGTGATCATGAAATACTGATGCAAGTTGACGGCAGCCGTACACAGAACCAGTTCGTAGACACCCGCGGCAGGCACATCGACGTTGTATTCAACCCAGGAATTGTTACGACTCTTGTGAAAGTGCAACTGCTTGCCGCCAGTGACACAATCATAGACCTCAACGGCCGACTGTAATGCATAGTCCTCAGCCTCGATATGAACTTGGCCGGGCCCCACCTCGAACGGTGCTTCCGCAACCGCCTTACGCGCTGAGGCGACGTTCACTTGCACCGCATCCGTCGTCACGTCGCGCCATACGTCACGCGCGACACTACCTTTCGCGCCTGAAGGATACGGCGACAAATTTGCCCCCGGGATAACACCTTCGCTTACGCCGGGGCCACTCCAGGCCACCGCCATGTGATCACCACCATCAAATTGCCGATGCAAAAATTCGATATAGTAGCGCTTGCCAGCTTCGAGGTGGATAGGGGCCGACTGCTGCATGCCGTTTGCTTTAAAATTGAGCGGCGGCGTCCAGCCACGCACATGTGCGACAGGTTCTTTGTTGTCGGGACTCGCGTCTGTGCTCACAAAAAGATCGGAGTCGTCGTCGCTGGCGACGCGAAAAGTGTATTCCCCCGTCTGTGGCGGGTAGACAAAGCCACGTACACGTGCGGCGTAGTCATCGCCATCATCCGACGGGCCGGCGAACGACGTGAGCATTGCGGACGCATCTGGCTTAGCATCAAAGGGCGTCGCATCCATCAATGGCGTTGCCGTCAATGTTCTCACGGCCTTGTCGGTTATGGCGTGCGCCAACGATGTGACCGCCGAACGCGCGGCCTCGGATGTCAGTGCCGATGCCAACCAGCGCATGCGCTCAACGCGCATGAACTGTCCCAGATTCGATCGCACGGTCGCGCCCTCGAAAAAGTCCTGCCCCGGATTGGATGCGCCCCACCCGCGTCCATAAACAACCTTCCATGCGTAGCCGGACTGTGGTGCAACATCGGGATCAGGCGACTTATATGCCGCGGCGGCATGACCGGGTTGACGCACACCTACAACAGGAATACCGAAGGCCTGATTGACGAACACCGCCCACGATGAACGTGGTCCGCACTTGCCGCCACCAGCAAGCACGTTCTTGAAGGTGTTATCAAACGAAATGGGAGAATTGCGGCGCCAGACTTCACTGGTCGTCGACACGACGTTTTCTTTTTCGCGCAGATCGGGTCGCCATGTGTTCACCATTTGACGTGCCCACGCGAGATCCTCGTCAGATGCATTGGACGACACAACTTGGCGATACTCCCAAACGCCCTGTGCTTCGAACCCGCGCGCAAGTTCACCCTTGTTATAGGCGCTTAGAAAATGGTTATAGCGATCTAAGGGGTCGGCCGCCTCGAGCGCCTGTCCGGCACCCCGGTTGCCGGTTCCAGGAGGGCTCATGCCGACCGCTATGGCCAGTTTGAGTGCAACGCCTTCTTTGGATTCAGGAACGGCGTCGAAAATGCGTTTCCATAACGTCAGAGCCGAGCCCGAAATTTGCCACGAATCATCGCGTCGGTGATGCACACGGACCGGCGTACCCCCTTCCAAACCATGAATCATGGCCTCCGTGTTACCCATGAGCCAGGTCAAAAACGCGTGGTTCTTGGGGTCCTTAGCAGCGGAAGCCAACGTTGGATTGCCCACTTTGGCGATGAACTGGCGTTGCGCCAAGGCCTTCTCGAAAACAGGATCATTCAACAGCGCATCGAGCGCTGAAAGGGTCAGCTGATCCGGACTGGCGGGTGTTTTCCTATTCAACCATTCTGTAAGCTGGGCCGAATAAGCGTTGAAATCAGCACCGACGATGGCAGCCTTGACGTCTTTTGCATTGGGCTCCCAAGCATGGGCCTTCAGGGGTGAAAAAGCGGATAGCGTGAACAGAACCAAAACCCCAAACAGTGTCGTGTATTGCCGATGTGCCATGTACTTGATCTCCATAGTTTTATGTTGATGTCGTCGGTTTCGCCTTACGCCAGCTGCGTCTTCAGGAAAAACACCACGCCCACACTATAAACGTAGTCAGCGGAATGGATTTTCGTCATGTCGGATAAACATCCGACATGCGCAAGCGGCGCAAAAGGATGTGCTGGGTTGATGCGCCGAACGTTCAGTACGCTACTAGGGACAAGAACCGGCGGGGCCCGCCGGGCTCCAGGAGGCTTGCTCCACGCGAAATGCCCTGGAGTCCGGCGGGCTCCGCCGGTTTCTACAGTGTATAGGCCTTCTCCGCTGAAGCGCCGTAGTGAATGCCTTTTCTACCTCGTTCTT
>JBLHHU010000255.1:0-5128 GCA_047615735.1 Kiritimatiellia bacterium
TCACCTTCACACACCCGGTACCGAAGGCAGGGTCCACGAAAGCATCGGCGATAATGGGAATCTGACGACCCACGAGCGGCAAATCGATCATCTTTCCAATGAGCGACTGATAACGTTCGTCGTCAGGGTGCACGGCCACGGCGGAATCACCGAGCATGGTTTCCGGACGGGTCGTGGCGACAACAACATGCGCATCACTGTCGGCGACAGGATAGCGGAAATACCAGAGTTTTCCGTTGACCTCCCTGTGCTCAACCTCTTCGTCACTAATCGCAGATTGCGACACAGGGCACCAGTTGACAAGGCGATGGCCGCGATAAATTAGCCCTTTTTCGTAAAGTTGAACGAACGCAGCCATGACAGTGCGGTTGTATTTCTCGTCCATCGTGAAACGCAGCCGGTCCCAATCGCAGGAACAACCAAGACGTTTCAACTGGTTCAGAATATGCCCCCCGTAGGTCTCACGCCACTCCCATGCGTGTGCCAAGAATTCATCACGCGTCAGATCAGCCTTACGAATGCCTTGCTCGGCCAGCTTTTGGACAACCTTGCCTTCCGTCGCGATTGAGGCGTGATCCGTGCCGGGTACCCAACACGTATTCTTGCCCTGCATTCGGTTCCAACGAATTAGAACGTCCTGCATGGTGTTGTTCAGCGCATGCCCCATGTGCAGAATACCGGTCACATTGGGTGGCGGAATCGTGATGCAGTAGGACTCGGCCGACGGATCGTCTTTTCCGGCGAAAACACCGGCATCGTTCCATCGCTTGTACCATTTGGACTCGATGTCCCCGGCTATATAATGTTTTTCCATGCGCTAGACTCGTCTTGTTATTCGGACGCGCCGGAGGCGTTTTCTTCGTCACGAAAAAGTTTATACTCCAGCCCGTCCACCAGGGCTTCCCATGAGGCTTCGATAATGTTTTCGGAGACACCAACGGTGCCCCATGTTGCTTCGCCGTCGCTGGACTCGATCAGCACTTGCGTCTTAGCCCCTGTGGCTTCTTCCGGATTGAGAATGCGAACACGGTAATCGGTTAAGGCAACATCTTTGATCTCGGGATAAAACGCTCGCAGCGAACGACGCAGCGCTTCATTAAGCGCGTCGACGGGGCCACGTCCTTCGGCAACAGTATGCCCGACCTTGCCGTTCACACGTACCTTGATGGTAGCCTCTGTCAAACACGGCTCATCTTTGCCCCGTTTTTCAACGATCACACGGTATCCATCCAATTCAAAGAAAGGCTTATGCGCTTTGAGCACTTTTTGAATCAGAATATGGAAGGACGCGTCTGCCGCTTCAAATTCGTACCCCTTGCTCTCCATGTCTTTTAGTGCGGCAAGAATTTCGCCTTTGGCTTCAGCCGAGGCTCTCCGTCCGACACCCATTTCGACAGCCTTCAACAGGACGTTGCTACCACCGGAGAGCTCCGACACCAGAATGCGGCGTTCGTTGCCAACGGTTTCGGGAGAAATGTGCTCGAACGTCGCCGGGTTTTTACCAACCGCATTCGCATGCTGTCCGGCTTTGTGCGAGAACGACGCTTGTCCAACAAAAGGCGCGCGCACGTCGGGGCGTTGATTGGTCAATTCATCCACGAACTGTGACATTTCGCTAAGTTTGGCGAGCTGCCCTGGATGAATCGCGCGATATCCCATTTTCATTTCAAGAATGGGGATAAGCGTGATCAGATTCGCGTTACCGGTTCGTTCGCCGTATCCGTTCATCGTCCCTTGAATTTGGACCGCGCCGGCACGCACAGCAGCGAGACTGTTCGCCACGGCGAGCCCCATGTCGTTGTGCGGATGAATTGCCACCTTGGTTCCCGTCGACGCGATAACGGCAGCCGTGGCTGTATAAATGTCATCCGGAAGGCTTCCGCCGTTCGTGTCGCATAGCACCAGATAATCCGCACCACCATCGGCCGCCGCCTTCACGGTCTGCATGGCATACTCAGGGTTGTGTTTGTATCCATCAAAGAAATGCTCTGCATCGTAGATGACTTCGCGGCCCTTTTCTTTCATATGGCTGACCGTCTCACTGATCATGAGTAGGTTCTCTTCGGGCGTGGTACGCAACACATCGCGCACGTGCAGGTCCCATGATTTACCCACGATCGCAACCGCGGGCGTGTCAGCCGACAGGAGGAACTCAACCATTGGGTCCTCGGCAATAGGCGTATTGGCGCGTCGTGTCGAGCCGAAGGCAACGACTTTGGCGTGCTTCAAGTTGCGTTTTTTGATTTCACGGAAGAACGCCATATCCTTCTCATTCGATCCGGCATACCCGCCTTCAATGTAGTCCACGCCAAACGCATCAAGCCGTTCGGCCAATCTCACCTTGCCAGACGGCGAGAATGAAATGCCTTGGGCCTGCGCCCCATCACGCAGGGTGGTGTCGTATATCGCGATTCTTTTTTCACTCATGGCAATTCCCCCTTCTGCGGGGTGTAGGGTTTATGGCGTGGCCGTGCTGGCCGTACCGTTTTCGTAATATGCGGAATAAATCGATCGTACGGCTTTTGCACGGTCAGCGCCTTTGACGCCGAACATCATGCTGATTTCGGAAGAGCCTTGATTCATCATCTCAATATTGACGCCTGCTTCAGACAACGCTGCCGTTGCCTTGGCCGCTAGGCCGACGCCGAAGCGCATGCCCTCTCCAACGACCATGATCAACGCCAAATCATGTTCGACGCTAACGTCATCCGCACCCAGATCGTCCATAATGCGCTTGATCACACGGGATTCCCGTGCGCTATCCAGTTGTGCTTCGGCCAATACCACCGACATGTCATCAATACCCGATGGCGTGTGCTCGTACGACAAACCTTCATCTTCGAGAATCTGCAGTAGCCGACGCCCGAAACCCACTTCGCGGTTCATCAGGTACTTGCGAACATAGATGCTGCAAAATCCACCTGCACTGGCAATCCCGACCACGCGTGCGGAGGTTTTCTCATGGGACGACACAATGCGCGTTCCGGGAAGTTCGGGGCGATTCGTGTTCTTCACACAAATCGGAACCCCTGCTTTGACCGCCGGTGCGATGGCTTCTTCATGTAATACAGAAAAACCCGCATAGGAGAGCTCGCGCATCTCACGCGGTGTCAGTTCTGTGATCGCGACGGGATTGTCGATGATTCGAGGATCAGCGACTTTAACCGAATCGACATCCGTAAAATTCTCGTACATGTCGGCACCGACCGCTGCCGCCAGAATCGAGCCTGTGATGTCAGATCCGCCGCGCGAAAACGTGGCAACATGCCCTTCAGCGTCGTAACCAAAAAATCCAGGAAAGACGCCGACACAATCGAGGTCCTTTAACGTCGCAAGCTTGGCGTAAGCGCTGTCAAGAAGACGGGCCTCGCCGTACTCGGACGTCACCTCCATGCCAGCTTCACCGGGATTCACGTACACGGCCGGGACACCCGAATCAGTAAGGGCTGCGGCCACAAGTCGCGCTGCGTTGTCTTCGCCCGCCGCCTTCATGAGATCCATGAAGCGCAAGTCATGTGTCGTATCGGCGTCGAGCCGCCCAACAAGGTCGGCACGAATGTCATCCATGACCGCCTGCGGCAAGGACAGCTCCTTGTGAATCAATGCAAAGCGCTCAACCACGACGGCCATGGCGTCCGAGGCGTTTTCGCCACGCAACACCATCTCGGCGCAGGCGATCAACAGATCGGTGACTTTGGTATCGTCGTCGCTACGTTTCCCCGGCGCCGACACCACGACCAAACGCCGTTGCGCATCGGCCGCAACGATTCGGCACACCTTTTGCACCTGAGCCGCGTCGGCAAGGGAACTACCACCAAATTTACAAACGTTCATGAAATACTGATCCTTGAAACGTGCCCGTCCCCACCCCTTCTGGGAAGTGTTGACTCAGACGTCTTCGATTCGAATATGTACAGGTTCGTCACGCACGGCATCCATCGCCGCGATGGCCGCCAACGCGGCCTGACATTGACGATTCGTCGCGTGGTGCGTCACGAGGACGACACTAACGTGGTCACTCGACTCCGTCTCCTTCTGGACGACAGACGCGATACTGATGTCCTCCGTGCCCAACGTTGCCGAAATTTCCGCGAGGACATTTGGGCGATCGAGCAGCGAGAGACGAATGTAGTGACGCGTTGAAATATCGGATGCGTCGGCAAGCGACAGCGTTGTGTTTGAATGCCCAGGTCCGATAAATTGTCGCGGCGAACCGGACTGCAAATTTTTCATCACGTCACTGATATCCGCGAGCACGGCACTGGCCGTGGGTTCGCGGCCGGCACCTTTACCGTAATAGAGTGTTTCTTCGGTCATGTCACCATGCGCCATGACGGCATTAAAGACACCGCCCACCTGGGCCAAAATGTGCTCTTGCGGCAAGAGTGCGGGATGCACGCTGACTTCGACGTGCTCTCCAGAACGTCGAATCACAGCCAGCAATTTGATGGCGTAACCGAGTTCGCGGGCATGCGTGATGTCTTCGGTGGCGAGACCACGAATTCCTGAGACGGGTACGTCTGCAAGTGGAACATTGAAGCCGTAGGCGAGCGAGGCCAGCAACACAGCTTTGTGAGCCGTATCATGCCCATCAACGTCCAGCGCTGGGTCTGCTTCGGCGAATCCCAGACGTTGGGCATCGACGAGCACCTCGTCGAAGCAAAGGTGCTCCTTCTCCATACGGGTCAGGACGTAGTTGCAGGTGCCATTCAGAATGCCATAGATCCAGTTGAAACGATTGGAGACGAGCCCCTCACGCAAGGCGCGAATCACAGGAATGCCGCCGCCGACACTGGCCTCAAAATAAATTTCGGTGCCGTGCTCACGCGCTAAGGCATTCAATTCTGCACCATGCTTCGCCAGCAGAGCCTTATTGGCTGTGACGACAGGTTTCCCGCGTCTCAACGCTGCTTCCGTGAACGTTTTTGCAATACCGGTACCGCCGACGAGTTCGACGATGATGTCCACGGCGGCGTCATCGATAACGGATTGTGCATCGGTCGTTAGTAATTCGCGGGGAACCGCGACGCCACGGTCCGTCTCAATATCCAGATCGGCAATGCCGCGCAGCACGGGCCGAAGGCCGGTACGCTCGGCCATGAGATCGCCGTTTCGGATCAGTCCGTCA
>JBLHHU010000256.1:0-5108 GCA_047615735.1 Kiritimatiellia bacterium
ATGCACGGACGGCTAAACCAGAGCAAGATCTGCTCCTCTTTTGGGGCTCTTGGATTTGGGATTTCTTTGGGTAGTTGGGTATTTCGTCATTCGTTTTTTAATGGCACGCCAAGAAAGGTTTATCTCATGCCAAAAGGCTTAAACTAGTGCCATTCCGGACTGCCCCTTTCTCGTTCTTTCTCGTTGAACGCGCAGATGCCGAACTACAGCCCTTGCAATTCGTGCTTCTTGATAAGATCAAGTAGCACTGCACGCGACGAAGAATCTGGGAGCCGAAGAGAGCCCGAACGTATTTTGTCCGTTCGTCCCTAGTCCCCCTTGTACTCTCCATCCGGCCATTGACGGCGCTGCAGGATTTCGCCGTCTCGGGCGTCGACGATTGCTTTGACGAAACCGCTTTCGTAATAGGCGGTGGACGTTCCGTCGGGCTTTCCCTTTTTGAAGCGCGCCTCGTTGGCGAGCGTGCCGCCTGGGTACCAGGTCTTGAACACACCATGAATCGCACCGGACACGATGTCAGCTTCCGATTTTTTGTTGCCACTCGGGTACCACTTGGTTCTCAGGCCATCCGACACATTATGGACAAAGTGTTCCTCAACTTGCATTTGACCGTTGGTGTACCAAACGGTGGACCGCCCATGGCGCAGGCCATCCAGCATCTCTGAACGAGCACGAGGTGTGCCGTCCTCGTAAAAGGTTTCAAGATGTGGAGGGGCTGCGTTGGAGACCGTTGCAGCTGTCGGTACATCTGCAGGTGCACCAGCCGATGCGATGTGGCTCGGGGCGGGCGGCTCCGACGGTGGCGACGCCGAGGAGTCCTCTGTCGGCTCCTGCGAGCGCGAACAGGCGACGTGCAGGGACATGAGCACCCAGAGAAGGGGGGTCGCACAGAGGCGAATACAGGGCGTCGCGGAAGGCACTCCGAACTACCTTACAAAGCCACGATAGAAGCTGGACCGGCTGTCGGTCGGGACTTCGATCACAAGGGGCTTGACCTGGCTCGCGGAATAGGCCGAGCGCAGCTGTGGGCTTTCGGACGGCACTCGGAATGGCACCGTGACCCAGTCCACCATATTGGAGGAACACTTGATTTCGTAGGTGCGTCCAGAAATGGCGGTCAACTCCAAGACCGACGCGGTGGCGGTACGCTCCCGAATCGTGAGCGAGAAGCCGTCCTCGGGGTCGAAAGCATAGGTGCCCGCGATGTACTCGTGTAGATTGGAGAGTCCATCGTTGTCAGAGTCGTCATTCGGGCCAATGTCCTGGATCGTCAAGGTGCCGCCCAATTGTGCGATCAAAATGCGCTCCCAAGCGTCGGGCAGCCCATCGCCGTCCAGATCCTCACCGAGCGTGAGGTCGATGCGCGTGGATTCTCCGGGCAGACCCAGATTTCTGAAGCCGCCGATCATCTCGATCGGAAGATTCGTGACGGTGCCAATGATAACTTTGATGCGAAATGGCACGAGGGGCGTAAGCGCGTTTTCGACATAGGGCTCGGGCGTGACACCGGCGTCCATCGGAATCAAGAGCCGATAGTTGTCTCCCGGGGACAGGTTGGGAACGATGCTACCGGTGACGCGAACGCCTGTGTCGGTCTCGAGAATGATAATCGCGCTGTCCTGCATGATGGGCTCGCCATCCTCGCCGCGCACCAAGCCATGAATCTCGTGGTGCGGTGCTGGCGGATAGGCAAACGCTGAACCGACCAGACCCACGCACAGAAGCGCGCTCGCGGCGCTGATAATCTTCTTTATATTTCCAAATGCATGCATATCCGAATCCTCAGGTCCCGGCGGCTAATTCCCGGAGTAGGAATAGGTCACAAAGTTAATTTTGACGTCCTCAAGGGATTTTATCAATCGATCCAGGCCCTCATTCGCGTCGCCGAGCAGTGTCTTGCCGGGAATCACAAGTTTCCAATGGCTGTTCCAGACGGAGCGACCGATAAGGCGGCTGTTGGTGAACTGTGTGTGCGCCAGGCGACCGCCATCGTCGTAAATGTCGGGGCTGAAAAGGGACGCATCTGACACGGCCCTGAAAGATTGGTGTTTGCGCGTGGTGAAAAGGGGCTCAAAAAGCGAATCGTTCGACTGGTAAAGCGGGGCAACAGAAAACCCTGAAGCCCCGATGTTGAACGGCATTGGGATGGCGATATCCTGCACGTTCCAGGTGCGAATGACACTCGTGTCCCCGAGCGGTGGGCTGCGCATCGAATCGATGCCCACGGGCACTAGGTAGACGTAAGGCGTCGCCGACAAGGCATCCGGGTCGAGAAATGACAAGTCCGGGTCTTCAGGCGAACCCTCGGTAGACGGATCGCTCATGCCCTTATATCCCTCAAGCGCTATGCCAATGGCGTAAATCTTGGTGGCAAAAGCGCTGGGACTGAGGGCGTGATCACCGGCCGCAAGGGTATTGCCGAGAAGATTGAGCCCATCCGTAATGGTGGTGCGGAAGTCCAGAACGATGCCCGGCACGGGCAGGCCATCTCCGTTGCTGATCTGCATACAGTAACGACGAACGTCGGCATCCTCCAATACGTCGCGGACTCGGGCGCGGTGAAGCATTTGCCGCCACGTTGTATCGCCTGCCTCTCCGGGAAGAATTCGAAAATGCTCCGATCGCAGAGAGACGGTCGTGCCATAGCCATCCGGATTATTGAAACCAAGACGTGTGCGAACGACATCCCAGTCGGCCTTCATCTCCGCCAAAGCGCTCGACAGGCCCGGATCGCCCGTATTGCTACCGGCAAACTGGGGTTCCCCATCTGGCCCGACTACGCCGAGGGCGCGTGAGCGGATAATGCGTTGCACGAAATCGTGTCCGGCATCGGTACCGAGTAGGCCTGTTTCGTAATCGTAGGCATTGGCGGCCAACAGGGCGTATTTAGAGGTCAAGTCAAACAAGGTCTTATAGCGCTCAAGCTTCTCGTTGCGGAAGATCCGGAAGGCTGCATCACGGGTACGGAAGCCCTGCACGATGGCAGATGATCGTTTGCGGAAGATCTCGCGTTCCTCCTGGAT
Organism: Kiritimatiellia bacterium; assembly: GCA_047615735.1. Lineage (GTDB taxonomy): Bacteria > Verrucomicrobiota > Kiritimatiellia > UBA8416 > JAIOPI01 > JAPKCZ01. The sequence goes on from JBLHHU010000256.1 coordinate 3,024, forward strand.
GCGATCGCCCTTGGCCACCAGGGCGCGCACTGCGCGCTGCGCGTCATCATATTGACGCAATCGCACGTTGATGCCCCACAACTGATCCTGCATGTTTTCAAAGAAGTTTCCGATCTCGATGAGCGCCGCACGCTGGTCTCGGCCTCGGTCCAGGACTTGGATTTTGTCGAATTCCTCCCAGCGTTTCGCGGTCGACGTGAAGGTTTCGAGGGCGTTAATCACACCCCATCTCACTAAGCTGACGGTCTCCAGACCTTTCTTGAATCCCAATCCTGCAGCCTTTATCGCGGCCCGTCCCGCGAACGTCATATCGCCCCCGCTCGCAATTCCCACGACAAGACTCTTCGGCAGAGCTTCGCTCGTGGAGTTACCCGCGATCACGACATTTTCAATGATGGAGTCTTGATATTTCTGCCACAAATCATTCGCAAATTTGGCCTTCTCAAGCACTTCATCGGCGATCAATAATGCTTCCTGCCGTTCTCTGATTTCATCATAAGCCTTTATTTCAGCGTTAAACACACCGATCAGGCGATCCAACGATGCCTTGGTCGCGGTCTGTGTATAGATGGCCTGCAGGAGCCCGGCGTAGGCGGCCACTTCGCCTGATATGGCCTGCTGAATGGAACCGGGGGACGCACGTCGGCTGTCCCAGCTTGAAGGCTTTTCAAAATAGCCATGCGGCCCTACGTTGAAATCAAGAGTGGGGTTGGAGGAAAAGTTGTCGTCACCAGCCACGGACAGACCGCTATGGTAGTAGTTATTGCCCCAGTCGGTCGGCAGATCGGCCAGCGAAATAGACCACGTGCTTTCCGTAATTTCGCCCGGATAATTCCAGAGGCCTGCGAAAGGCAATTCCGGCGTTTCAATGTACATGTAATGCATCGTATCGGGTCCGCTGTAATCCTGCTTCCATGTTTTTCCTGGCCCCATGTCATCGGCATACGGGGTGCCGTAGAGCTCGATCATGGCGTTGCGGAAAGCAAGCTCCTGTTCCACGACACGGTTTTGCAGGTCAGCCAACGAATCCTGCTCGGAACGCATCAGACGGGTGACGTCGCGCGCATCATCGAAGGCGACGAGTGCGTTGCGGAGTGCGGCCGTTGCGCGATTGAAGATCTGCTCGAAGTGAGACTCCTGCGACGAGGTAACAAGCACCGGACTGATATCGAGCGCAATGGCATCCTGCGGAACCCCAAGGGGCGAAAACCCGGCTTCGGCGTTGTCCAATGCGGTCTGCAAACCACTTGCCAGCGTGGGCAATTCTTTGAGCTCCGGCACCGTACTGCGGTCCACCTTCTGAATGCCTTCGTGGTTCGGATCGGGATCGACGGCGGGGACCATAGAGTTTCCGACGACCCAGTTCAGATAGGTACCCTGCCCCACACGCGACGCCCATTGATCCATGCCCCAATAACGCGCGGGATGATTGGTCGTATTACCCGCCCCTTGGAAGGAGCGCTGGGTGTTGATACGTTCATCTGCAAAGTGTTCCCAACCCACCTTGTCCACCTGAGCGTAATCCTTGCGCCAGGTCAGGTCAAAGACCTGCCGACCGGCGCGCGCCAGTGCGGCGGCGGCGGCGGCAAACTTGCGTTCGTCCTGATAGTCGACCGACACGGCTTTTCCCAGTACATTGACGGCCTCAATACGCGGGACCCAGTCGAACTTCGAATTTAGGAGCAGCGACAGGTAGCCCTTGACGGCGGTCAAGTAGTGGCCATAGGCATCCCCGTGTCCCTGCGGGTACATGCGCGCCGCGTCTTCGGCGTTGATGTTGCCATCCGGTTCGGCATCCGGGTTTTCCTGAATATTGTAATTGAGGGCATAGATGACTTCGCCAGCGTCGATGCCACGTGTGTAGTTCCAGATCAGACGGTTATAAATGGGGCGGACCTCGACCCCGGGTTGGAAGACATCATCACGGCCACGCAGCAGGGCGAGTTCTTCGTCCAGTAGCGAGGCCTGCTGCCCCTTGAAGGAGAACAGCGCAGTGGCGATATCGCCGTAGGTGTTATCAGCGGTACCGATGCCGATGGTCGGGTTGGCGGCGTCCGCCCAGGCTTCGTTACCCAGCATCATATA
>JBLHHU010000257.1:0-5078 GCA_047615735.1 Kiritimatiellia bacterium
GACTTCGGGCGAAAGCACGACGCGTGTATTGGACAACGGAAATTTGCTATAGAGTGCGATGCCGAAATTATCGTCCCTTGGCTGCGTGACCGTGTACGGGTATTCCACAAGAACGGCGTGCAGATGCTGCAGCCAGGACGCACTGACCTCCTGAAGCAACAACACATCTGGATCCTCTGTCACGACAAGACGACGCACAGCCGCGGGATCCCCCATCGTTGTATTGACGTTCAACAGCATGACACGAACGGACGGCACAGAGGCCACATCGCCGCCCTGCCCGCTGCCCAAAAAGAGCGGTACAACGCACGACAGATTCAACGCCGCGCCGATGAGCGCGATGCCGCTGAGCCGTGGACGGCGCAGCGCGATTGCCAGTGCCGCGCACACCAGAAAGGCCAGGCCGTACTGCACACGAAAATGACTAAACAGCTCCAATAGCCAAAACGCCCGAGCCGCGAACCCAAACACGGTGACCAGCGCGAGGCCGGCGATGGCGAGTTGTAGCAGGCGTCGTATTAGGCGTGCTGCAGATCGTTTTTGCATGCCTAATATTATCACAGGGTCGTTAGTTCATCGAGTTCACTGCAAACAAAAGCATCACCCTCGCTCCGCAACACCTCGCGTGCACGATCCGCTGCGCCCAACGCTCCCAACGCCCAGACGGCGTGCCCGCGAACCAAAGGATGGTCGTCGCTCAAGGCCTCCACGAGCACGGCAACAAGTTTGCGATCTCCCGAATTACCCGCAACGACGGCCGCGTTGCGTAGGAGACCATGGCGTTTTGCACGCCGCACCGGCGATCCAGCGAAGCGCTCCGCAAATTCGGCATCGTCTCGAATGGCCAGTATTTCGCTCAATGAAAGCTCCGTTCCGGCGATGTGCGTCACCGTGATGGCCTCGCTGCCGCCCGCATGTGCTTTGGCGTTGTAAGGGCAAACCTCCTGGCAGAGGTCGCATCCGAATATCCATTCCCCTATCAGGGGTCGCAAGCGGCGCGGAATGGGTCCCTTGTTTTCGATCGTGAGATAACTGATGCAAAGACCGGCATCAATTTCATACGGCGTCTTTAAGGCGCCGGTGGGACAAACGTCGATGCAACGCTGACATTGCCCGCATGTGCCTTCGCCAGGCGGGTCCGTTGCCAGCTCTACATTCGTAATGACCGTCGCGATGAACACGTACGTTCCGAATGTCGGGTGAATCAGGTTTGCCGAACGCCCCACAAATCCCAAACCGGCGCGCTCTGCAAAGGCGCGCTCCAAGACGGGTCCGTAATCCACATAAAAGCGCGCCTCTGTTCCGTCGACCGTCTCGCGCAGGTCGCGACAGAAGGCCTTCAAATTCCGGTCGATCACCTTATGGTAATCCTTGCCCGCCGCATAGAGAGCGACTTTGCCGCTGGTCGCGGAGACGGATTCAGGGCGGTCGCGAAAATAGCTTACGGCAAAGGTAATCACCGAGCGGGCGGACGGCACATGCGCGTCGGGTGTAGTGCGTCGATCGGGGTCCTTTTCGAGCCACTGCATATCGGCATGCTTTGCATTGGCCAGCCAGCGATTAAAAATGTCCCGTCCGGCCAGATGCGGCTCGGCGGATGTCACCCGGACATCGTCAAACCCATGCCGCATCGCAAGCGTCCGTACGGCGTCTGCATCAAGGGCAAGCGCTGGTTCGGTCATGTAAGGCCCTTCCTGAAAGGGGAAATGGAGCACAAAAGGGTCGGTTATGTATCTGCCCCGTCCGTGACACAGTAGCCAAACCGCCCCGCAACTGCAATGATTCCGGTTAAAACGCCTCTCACTGCACAAAATTGTCCAATTAGACCTACTTTACGGGAATTCACATGATACGCGCTTTTTTTGAAAAAACGCACTTCAAGGGTGGACTATAACGATTTGATTACCTACTATGCCCGACTGTTTTGCTCATCTCATAAGCACATGCGGCCTGTGAGTCGATGAGTGAAATGTCGGTTGAATATAACCGGAAACAAGGGTATTATATGTATATGCCCTTGGCTATCGTGGTTTCGGAACGATGCTACTGACAAGATGTCAAAGTGGCTTGTTTACTGGAACTGTTGACGTAACTAAGGGAGGCGAACGTGGGTTCGATCAAGAAAAAGCGTATCAAAAAGATGACAAAGCACAAGTACCGCAAGCGTTCGCGTGCTAACCGTCATAAGAACAAATAAAGACGCTACACTAGTCATCTTTTGACGCATTTTCGTCGAGGCCACGTCTTGGCACTTGCTCCGTCGCTGCTCTGTCCGTAACAATACGGAGTGGCTTAGGGAGTGACGTGTCCAGAACGAGGGCCTCCACCGTGTCCCCGCCCTTCTGGATGCAGCCTTTCGCCTTAACACGGACAAGGCAGAGTGTTTATGCGCAACCATAGCATCAGCGATCAAGCACCGTCCTCTTGGATGCGCTATGCCTTTTGCCTCGCCACCCTTGTCGCGCTGGTTGGCTGCAGTACGGCCCGCAACCCGGCCTCGGCACCGGTTGCCTTTACACTGTCCCCCGAAGACCACGACACCGCCCGCGCCCTCACTCATTTCGCCAGCGGCTTGATCGAAGAAGACGCGCACGGCGCGCACTCGGCCGCCGCCATGCGCGAATACGCAAAAGCCGCCGAATTTTCACACGGCAACAAAGCGATCTACATGCGCGTCGCCGAGGCCTGCATCGCCAACGGACTTGCCGAAAAGGCGATCCTGATCCTGGGTGACGTCATTTCACACGCACCGCATGACATCCTGCCGTACAAACGACTCGCTTCCGCATATCAACAGATGGGCAACACGGAGGCCGCCATTGCAGCCTATGTGATAGCGATCACCAAAAACCCGAAACACACCGAACTTTACCTGACCACGGCGACGATCCTTTTCCAGTTGCAACATGACGACCGGGCACTTTCCTTACTGGAGGTGGGCATATCTGTTGTGGACAGCCCCGAAAAACTCAGTGCGTTTTGCTATAATCGTGGCCGTCAATTTATCAGCCGCCATGAAAACGAACGCGCCATCGGTTGCTTTAAAGTTCTGGCCACCTATTCGCGCACGCAGCGCTCCCACATTTACAACCTCATTGGCCAACTTCAAGATGCCATGGGTATGAGCGAACAGGCGATCGGCAGTTTTAAAATAGCGACGCAGGACGAAACGCCAGTGGCAGAATCCTTCGTTCGGTTGGCGAGCACACAACTAGAGAACGACCCTACCAAGGCAATCAACACGCTGCGCGAAGGCACCCAACGCTTGCCGGAGGACCTAAGCCTACTCATGGCACTTGGCAACGTCTACGCGCAGCTCGACGACTTCAAGGAAGCGATCACAATGTACGAACGAGTGTCGTCACTCGTTAAACAAGCCAACGCCATTCCTTCGGAAGATTTTTTCCTTCGCTATGGGGCCACCTGTGAACGTGCTGGCAACATTGCGAAAGCCTCCGAAATTTTCGAGCGCTGCATTCAGTACAACCCGAGCTCACATCAAATCTTAAATTATCTGGCTTACATGTGGGCAGAAAACGGCCTACACCTCAATCAAGCCCTCCAGTATGTCAACCGTGCACTGACCGAGGACCCACAAAGCCCCTCCTATCTCGACACACGTGGTTGGATCCACTTCAAACTGGGCCAATATCGCGCCGCCCTAGAGGACATTGTACAGGCGAATAGCCTGGAACCCGGTGATGCGGTTATCGCTGATCATCTGGGTGACATTTGGAGCGCGCTTGGAAACCGCGACCGCGCGCTCGAACACTGGACCCTGAGCTACCGTGCCGACGCGGACAACCCTGCCGTCGTCGAGAAACTGCAAGCCAACGGCGTCAGCCTCGAAAAACTGCCCGCCGAAGTTGCAGCCCCCTAGCGGCAAAGCTTCGTGACCGTTAAGCCCAGGCAGTGACCAAGGAAACTTGGAGTGCGGTGGCAGAGGGCGAAGCCCGGCGACACCGCTTTTCGCACAAGATGTTGCTTTCGCACGTGCCCTATGCCGTATTTCCCGAATGTCTTCGTCGCGTCCAAGCCTCAACGCGAATCGGGTGGCCGAAGAAAAGCGGTGTCGCCGCCCCGATCGCGCTGGCGCGCGTCGGGGCTCTGCCACCGCACTCCAAGTTTTCCAAGCGGTGAGCGCCAAGCTCAACGGTTACAATAATTCAATCTAAAAAGAGCTGTTGAGCCTCAAACAGGGGAGATCTGCGCGAAGGCTGGGTACTATCGAACCCCTCCTCGTTTTCACCCAATGTGGCTATCGCAAAACATCTCCTCTGTCGGTTTACGGCTCCGCTGAGCGTCGCACTCCATCGAAATCTATAGCGTTCCTATTGGGTACTGGAGTGCGAGACTCCGTCGAGCCGTTTTTTCAAATGCGCCCCATGCGCTCGGTCGTCCATCGTCTCCGCACGGATCGCCGTCCTTCAGCGTTGAATCGCGGCCTCAAAACGCGCTATGGTGCTGCTTTCAACGAAATTCATTTGAACGAAAGACGCGATGGCATCAATTCACCAACTTGTTGCAGGCCTTGCAGGTGGCGACGCCATCAGCAACGAAGCACGCGTTCTGCAATCGGTCTTCCAGTCCTGGGGCTTCAACGCACGCATCTATGCCGACGCCGCGCGAATTCTCCCCGAATACAGAAAAGAAACGGGCGACGCGGCCCAGCTTCACAACGACGTCAACGATGACGACATTGTCTTGCTGCACCTCTCCATTGGCTCCGTCGTAAATGACATATTTAAGCGCCTGACCTGCCGCAAGGCATTGCTTTACCACAACATCACGCCGCCCCATTTTTTCGAACTGATCAATCGCCAGACGGCATCGCATCTGCAGCGCGGCCGCTTGCAATTGGCCCAGCTGAAAGATGCGTGCGCCCTCAATCTCGCCGACAGCCAGTTCAACGCCAACGAATTGAGCGCGTTGGGTTACGCAGATCCCAAGGTCTTTCCCCTCGTGCTGGACTTCAGCATGCTGCGCTCCGAACCGGACCCCAAAGTCACCCAGCTCCTCAACGACGGAAAAAAGAACATCGTTTTCGTCGGCCGCTGCGCGCCCAACAAATGCGTCGA
>JBLHHU010000258.1:0-5068 GCA_047615735.1 Kiritimatiellia bacterium
GCGATTCAATTGCTCGAGCTCGCCAAGAAAAGCGCCAGCACGGATCGCGTGCGCGCCGAGGTGCTCTATCAGCTGGCCGAACGCCATTTCGAATTAGAAGATTACGAAAAGAGCGCGCCGCTTTACCAGGACCTGATGCAAACCTACCCTGACGACGAGCGTACGATACAAGCACGCTTACGCGCGGCGTGGGCGTCGCACAATGCGGGGCGTTTTGCTGAAGCACTAAAAACGGCCGTCGACACCGCGAACGCCGCCGCCGTGCCCGACTGGCTATACCTGAAGGCCAACTGTGAACGCCAGCTTGGCCACGGAACAGAAGCCGTCACAACCTACGCGGCCCTGTTGAAGGCGTTTCCTGAGGGCAGCATTCCCGACGCGGCACGCTACGAACTTGCGTTGACGCACTATCGCTTAAAAAATTACGAGCAGGCCGTGGCGTCATCCGAGGCACTGCGTGGCGAGGCCGCCAACAGCAAGGAAGCGCTCTGGCTCAAAGCGGAATCCTACGCCGCCCTGGGGCGCAACGATGATGCCGTGCAATACTATCGTCTGTTGATCCGTGACTATCCCGACTCCGACACCGCGTGCGATGCCAACTACCGCGTGGCGTATCAATTTCAGGTCAGCAAAAATTTACTCGAGGCCGCGCGTTACTACATGCAAGTCGCCCACGCCTGCCCGACGAATCCCTTGGCCGTTCAGGCGCTCTACGCAGCCGGGCACTGTCTGGCCGCCGAAGGCAAACATGCGGATGCCGTTGCGACGTGGGCTGCGCTCGTCAAAGACTTCGGTGCCAGCGAATATGCCGAAGAGTCTCTCTATCGAAAGGGCATGAGCGAGATTCATTTGGATCGCAATGACGTCGCGCTTGCCACCTTGCGCACCTTGCTCGTCGCGCATCCGAAAACCAGCTTTCTGGCCGATGCGAATTATTGGATGGGCATGCTTTTGCTGAAGTCGGAGAAACGTCACGACGCCGACGTGGCCTTTCAGGCGGCCATTGACGCCAAGCCACGTGAAGAGCTGTTGCGAGAAGCGCGCTACCAGCGCGCGGTAACGCTGCATCTCAAAAAGCAGTACGATGCATCCGCCGCGCTCCTGCAACCGTTGCTTGATTCTCCTGTGCGTGAACGCCTGACGCCGACCTTCCTCGAGTGGTTGAGCATGTACCGCCTTGACCGCAACGAAATTGCGTTGGCTCTCGCGCCAGCCATGGTGTTGGCGGAAAGCTCCGATAACAGCGATGTCTCGCAACTGGGGTGGTGTCTCGTGGGGCGCTGCCACAAAGCCGCGAACCGTCCCGACGAAATGGCCGCCGCCTATACACAGGCGCTGGCGCTCAAAAAAGCGAACATGCTTGCGGCCGAAGCCGCGCTCACGCTGGGTGATTATCATGTTGGGCGCGATGACGCTGATCAAGCGATCGGCGTATACGAGAAATCTGCCGTTTGGGCGCAAGCTGCCAACGCGCAGGGGATTCGCGCACGTGCTTACCTTGGATTGGGGCGCGCACACAAAGCGCTGCAGAACAGCGAAGAAGCCGCGCGTTTTTTTATGAGCGTCGCGGTCCTTTACGACGACCCCGAGGTCGTGCCTGAATGCCTCTTCCGCAGTGCTGAAATTTACGCGCAGCAGGGACAGACAGAAGCGTCTGAAAAAACCATGACTGAACTTCGTGAACGCTATCCTCAAAGCGAGTGGGCTAAACGCGCCACGCAGGAGCCACGCACACCATGAGTAACCATTTGCCCATCGATGATGATCTGATTTTCAGCAGCGAAAACCAAGCTGTGGTTGCCAGCCGCATGCATCGCCAGCATGTCAATGTGGCGGCGGCGTCCGCCGTTGTATCGGCGATTGCGCATGTCGTATTGCTTATATTTATGATCGTGTCGCCGCCCAATCTGGGGGTGACATCCACGCGACCCAGTCAACGTGATGACGTCGAGCGCGAGCGCTTGCAGGTGCACAATGTAGACCGTGAGTCGTTTGTCGAAGCCGTTCGGCCCATCGCGAGAGCGGATTCGGCCAACATGTTCGCCGCACCGCCCGTTGCAGAGGGTCTGGACACGTTGGCCCCGGCGCCTGGAGCGGATGTCGCGCCACCCACAGTCGACGTCGGCGATATCGCCCTGGATGGCGGGATCACCGCGCCGACCATCTCGCCGCTTGCCGATGGCGAATGGCAGCCGCGTCAGGAAATCATCGCCGTCAGCGACACGTTCGCTCCAACAGAAGTGCCTGGCCTCGAGCGACTCGCCATTCCCGATATTGTGCGCATTCCTGTAGCAGCCGATGTTGTGCTGCCCATTGAGCCTGATGATATGACGCTCGAAGCGGGACGTGTTTCCATCATGCCTCCGGTCGATGCGATTGGTGCTGGCGGTCGATCCGAAGGCCGCGGTGTTGGCGTACCGCGGTTACCGGAATCCGCAGACATTGATTCACAGGCCACCGGAACGACGGACGTGCAAGCCCCGGGTGACGCGGTTGTCATTTCCGAACCCACCACCGAATCGCCCGGCGAAAAGTTTATTGAAGCGACTGAGGACATCACTGCCGTTCGTCCCATTGAGGCACTGCTCAAAGCGGGGCTCGAGGTCTTTTATGACAGAAGCGAGTTGCAGTACGGCTATTTCCGACTTGCCATCAATCGGGTCGACAAGGATGTGTTGCCCGTGGTCCCAAAGGACATTCTTTTTGTGCAAGACGCGTCTGCCAGTATTGCTGAACAGCGCCTTTATTTTTGTCGTCAGGCCCTGTCGAACATCGTGGCCAGTGTCGGGCCGAACGACCGCTTCAATGTCGTCAAGTTCAACGACAAAGCCGAATTCTGTTTCGATGATTGGTCGCAGCCCTCAGCCGAGTCATTGGCGCAGGCACGCCACTTTATTTCGGGTATGCAGTCCAAAGGCGAGACCGACATCCTTGCGTCATTAACGCCATTGCTCTCCGTGTCACGCACGCCCGGTCGGCCCGTGGTTGCGTTGCTGGTGACCGATGGACTGGCGACGACCGGCTCCACGCGCAGCTCCGACATTATTGGTGAGTTCAGTAAGATCAACGACGGCAGCATCTCGGTGTTTGCTATGGGCACCATGAAGAAGGCCAACACCTACCTGCTCGACTTACTGAGTTATTGTAACCGAGGTGATTCACGCCTGGCCGTGGGTGGACGATGGGGGATACCCGAAGCGCTCGAATCACTGATGGCCGAGCTGCGTCAACCGGTGCTGTCGGCCGTTTCGTTACGCTTCGCCGAAAGTGCGCGATGCGAAGTGTATCCATGGATGACCATGAACCTCTACAGCGATCGGCAGATGTATATCTATGGTCGTTTTCCGCGCGACATGCAGGACTTTACGTTTCAGGCCAAAGGCGAGGCCGCCGACGTGGATTGCGATATGATTTTCACCATGAACATTGCTGATGGGCGCGTCGTCAAAGACAAAAGCATTCGCGACACCTGGGTTCGCCAGAAGATTTACACGCTCATCGGCGAGTACGCACGCACGCAAGATCCGACGCATCTTCGCGAGATGGATCAAACCGCCGCGACCTATCGCGTCAATGTACCTTACCGCACACGGTTCTAATTCCTGGAAAGCGGCTCGCCCCAGTAGAGCGGGTTGTCGATCTCGAGCATGACGTCATCGAGCTGACCTGATTTGAGAGACCCGTATTTCTTCGACACTGTCTTCCATGGATTCAGGGTTAGCTGTAATGTGCCGCCCATGGGTGTGGCCGCGATCGGGAGAATCACGCGGTCGCGCATGCCGAAGACGTGCACGACGCCTGCGCCGTTGCCGATGGGTTGGCCTTGTTCATCCACCAAATCGGTCAGGTAGAACTTGCATATGAAGTGCTTGTACAAAGCGCCCTTTTCTGGGCCACTGGATACGGCTGCCACCGTTCCGCGGGCTGAAATGTTGGCCATTGTCGCGGGCGCTGGTTCGGCGATGCCGTTTGTTAGCGCTGGACGTTCGATGGTGAGTTCTTTCCAGTCACCGAGCGCCAGTTCGCGAGCCGCAAACATCCACACGACGACGCGTTTGTTGGCCAGGCGGTCGTTGCCGCTACGCAGCTCCGTTTGCAGTTCCAGCCGGGTCGCGTAAGCGCCGCCGTCATTTTTAATGATGCTGTCGACGGGACGCACCAGCGCAATGCTGAGTTGCTCCGCAAACCCGGCGTCTTCGCCCCAGTTCATCAAGCCTTGCGAATAGATGTTTGCGAAACTATCTCCCAACACGAGAACGTCTGCTGGCGCGTCTGCCTTCGCTGCGGCCAGTGGTTGAATTTGAACCTGTTCCTCCGCGAAAAGCGTTTGGTTCGTGGGCAGGTCCAGCATGAAGGCAATGTCCCCAAGGTTGGTAACGGTGGTGGCGCTCGCCACGCCGGGTGAGTTGCCTTCGGGAAGTGAAAAAGTGTCCGTGATAAATTGCGCCGCGTCTTCGGCGACGCGTTGCATGGCCGCGGGCGTCCAGTGTGTATCGGTTTTCAGATACGCTTGTCCGAGCTTGCGTTGGGCGATCAGTGTTGCGGCGGGGTCATAGAGGTGTACGCCCGCCGCGTTGAGCTGATCGCGAAACGCAGCATAAGAAGAATTTTGAACGGCCGCATCAACCTGTGTGTAGCGTGATGAGAAGACGTCCGGGTAAATACTCGGTTTGACGGGCACGGGCACGACCACCAAGTCGATGTTGTGACGTCGCAATTCGTCGCGAAAATGAACGATGCCGGTCACCGGGTTGGGTTGAACCGCGTCGGAGGTTTCGTCGCCGGAGCGTGCCCGTTTGCGTAGCTGGCGCGGCTCCAGGAATCCGGGCCCGGTCAGGCTGCGCAGGCCCGGCTCGTAGCCGAGCCAGCCATCGCGTCCGACAAAGGCCTTTTCGTTGCCGACGCCCATGCGACACATCAGGACCTGCATCGGTGGGCGTGACTCCTTAGCGATCCACGTGATGTCGTCCATGTCGTCTTCAAAGACGTGGATGCGTTTCAACAACTCGGCATTGGCGTCGAGGAAACGGTGTAGTCGATCGGGGGCCGCGTGCCATGCGTTGGTCAT
>JBLHHU010000259.1:0-5063 GCA_047615735.1 Kiritimatiellia bacterium
ATCCCGTAGCCGGTGACAATTTAACTCAGCAGGCCTAAAAAGCCAATACCCCCGCTCGCCCAAAAATCAACGCTCCCCCTGACTCCTGAATCCTGACCCCTGACTCCTGACTCCTCGGGCCATTCTTTACCGCTGCTTGATGGACGCGGTGTTTGACAGTTTCCGTCAATTTAAAGTATTCTTTTTGACTTGCGTACCAAATAGTCGATTTACAGGAGAGCGTCTTGCCTACATACGAATATGAATGTCAGAAATGCGGTCATCTTTTTGAGCGTTTTCAGAATATGTCCGACGAACGCGTCAAAACGTGTCCGGAGTGCCGCGGTAAAGTGAAGCGCCTTTTGGGCGCTGGAGCTGGAATTATTTTCAAGGGATCAGGCTTTTACCAGACGGATTACCGCAGTGACCGATACAAGTCGGATTCCAAGAAGGACAGCGCAAGCACGAGCGACGCGAAACCTGCGAAGAAATCGACACCCTCTACGAAGCCTGCAAAAGCCAAGAAGGATAAGTAGGCGACCATGATTGTCTGTGCAAATTGCGGGATTGAGAATCCGTTGGGTCGCGTTTTTTGCGGCCAATGCGGCAACAAACTCGATACGTCGAACATTCGCCACGACAGCATGGCTGGCACACGTAAACCAAACCCGCTTATTTATGTTTGGCGCCCGGTGCTTGGGTTGTTGCTGGCTGTTGTGCTGTTTACCTTTGCCATGAGCCTGATTCCGCCGAGTGCGGACAACGTACGGGCCGGCAAGAAGGACGATGCACAAAAACTGATCGAGTCACTGGAAACGCTCATGGCCACGCCGATAGAGCAAACACGTGGCGTCACACTTACGGATCTTGAAATCAACGCCTATCTTTATCACATCAAACGTAAGGCCCTCGGCGTTGATAAGTTTAGCGCGGCCTCGCATAACGAGTGGATTCGCTTTCGCGTTCATGATCGGATGTTTCGATTTGAGTTGGGCCCAATCAAAATCGCTCCCCGCGTTTACTATACCTTCGATTGTATTCCCGTCAGCGGAAAGCTGCGTTTGCGCCAAGTCTCGAAAGGGCGATTAAAGCTAGGTGGTTTTCTGCGCAATGGACCAACGCGTAAGTATCTCAAAATACTTACGCAGGAAGCCGACTGGGAAATTTTTTCGAGTTTGTCCGAAATTGAAGCACAGAATGGTCAGGTTCACCTTGTGATGGATCGATAGGCGCCAGCAGCCTATGTGCGTGTTGATGCCGCTGATTCGCATCCCCACGCGCTACGTGTGCCGCGCATATCGGGGAGCGGTTGTGAGAAGTCTTTGTATGTTGCTGGTCAGCGTCTCTGTCCTTGGCGCGCAGGAAATGTTGCCCGTCGCGCCCGCCGTACGTGAATCAAGCTACCCGTCTGAGCGCAACATTCACGTCAATTCGAATGACGCTGAGGCAAAACTGGTGATGCTCAAGTGGGCGCGCCGTATGACCCACAAAATCGAGACACGCCTCGGGTTGGCGTCGGATCCCTGTGATCGAAATCTCCGAATCTATCTAAAGGAAGTATCAGATCTGCCCGGGGCTAGCAGTCGTCAAGAAATGACCTTTGGCGTCGCGCAACAGTTCGTTTCATTGCAGCAGATCGATGATCTCGACAGAGATTTAGCGGATACCGCCCTATGTCACGCCATTCTCATGAGCTTTTTGAACGCACAGTGGACGCGCGACATGGCCACCAGTTATCGGGTTTGGGTTTCAGAACAGGTTCCGGACTTTGTGCCCAGTTGGTTGTGTCGCGGGCTTGCCCGTGGGTTACATACGAAACTTCGCGCCGCGGATAGCGAGACCGTTTTGGAGGCCCATGCAACAGGGCGTCTGCCGACGGTGGCGGCGTTTAGCCAGGCCGTGCAGGTGGATATTCGCGACTCCTTAGCACAGGCACAATTACTGGAGGCAATGAGCACAACGCTCGTCGAATGGCTACTGAGTTATCCCGAGCCTGAACGCCGCACGCGTAAGTTGCTCACGCACTTGGCCAAAGGGAACGTTCTCGACGCCACGTGGTTCGCTTCAGTCATCCCCGACTGCAATGACGCAACCAGCGTCGATGCGGCGTGGGACGCCTGGCTCAAGGGAGATACATTGCGGCTGCGACGCCCAGGCACGACCCGTCTGAGCGATCTCCAAATGCTGGATGAACTGGTTCAGGTGAACGGTGACGATTATGATCTGTTTCAGGAAGGCAGGAAGGCGAAATTGCAGCCTCTGCGCGCGTTGTTGAGCGCCGATTCAAAACAAGAGTTGCGCCGATTCGCTGTTGAACGCCAGCACGCATTACGTGTTCTGGCTCTGGGGAAGAGCGACGTGCTGAATGATGCCGTAGACGATTATTGTCATTTTTTGACGCTTGTCAGCAAGGGCGAGAATGCTAAGGATTGCTTGGATGTGCTCTCGCAGGCCGTCGGCAAGCATGATAAGATCCGACGTACATTTTCTATTACGAAGCATTAGCATTCCGTCGCCTGTCGCCTCAGCGTGATTCGTCGGGATTGTGTGAGGATGTCCGTGAACTCGGAAGGAATATCGGTTTGAGCAAGAAGAAGACGATTGTTGGGCAGATTGCCGATGACGCCTTGGCTTTTACGGCTGGCGCAGACATTGGTTTGGATTTGAGATTGGCTGAGGCCGACTGTCTCGGAACCGCAGCGCACGTGACCATGTTGTCACGAATGAAGTCGAATGCACTTATCTCCGCATCCGAACGCGCCGCTGTTGTCAAAGGTCTTGTTGTGATTATGCGCCAAGCCCGTGAGGGGCGTTTTAAGATTCGACCGGCTGATCAGGATATTCATCTTGCGATCGAGCGAACACTCACGCAAACGGTCGGTGATGTCGGTAAACGTATTCATACCGGACGTAGTCGCAATGATCAAGTCGCTGTGGCGTTACGCCTGTACGGTAAACAGGAGCTTTTCGGTCTGACGGATGAAATCGCCACGCTTGCGAAAACGCTCGTGGCCTTCGGCTACCAGCACCGCAAGTTACCCATGGTGGGACGCACACATATGCAACCGGCCATGCCCAGCAGTGTCGGGCTTTGGTCGACTGCGTTTGCCGAAAGCTTGTTGGACGATCTGATCATGGTCGATGCGGCGCAGCAGTTTAACGATGTATGCCCGCTGGGTGCGGCGGCCGGCTACGGCGTTCCGCTACCATTGGATCGTGAGCTCAGCGCCTCGTTGTTGGGTTTTTCGCGCGCGCATGGCAATACAATTTACGCCGTCGATTCGAGGGGCAAGTGTGAGGGTGTGATTTTGAGCGCCTGCGCGCAGGTCATGCTGACGCTTTCGCGCCTGGCCCAGGACATGATGCTATATACCTTGCCGGAATTCGGCTACTTTTCGATCCCTGCCGAATATGCAACGGGTAGCAGCATCATGCCTCAAAAACGAAATCCTGACGTTTTCGAGCTCGTCAGGGCGCGCAGTCACGTTGTCTTGGGACAGGCTCAGACGGTGCAGGCCATCATGCATGGACTTCCCAGTGGATACAATCGTGATGCGCAAGAAACAAAGGCACCGTTCATGGCTGGCATCGACACGACGCGGCAGTCGTTACGCATCGTCAATGCCATCATGTCGCGTCTGACGGTTAACGAAAAGCCATTGCGAGCCGCTTTTGACGGGTCCGTCTTTGCGACGGACGCGGCACTCAAGCTCGTCGCCGATGGCATGCCGTTTCGTGATGCATACCAACATATCAAGGCCAATGTCGACCAACTTGAACGCGAGAATCCCGATGCAGCCATAGCCGCCAAGACGCATTTGGGGACCACCGCGGGGCTCGATTTTGGTGTGTTTCGTACACGAATCAAGGCGGCCAAAAGCGCTGCATCCAAACAGGAGCGGGGCCACAATCGTGCCATGCAATCGTTGATGGGTGTGCCGTATCCGGAACTTGGCTGATCGCGCATTCGCGTAATGCGATTTGCCGTCGACGCACCAGGTTTCCTTCCGGATGAAGCGTTGAATGGAGGGCACCAGTTTGACTATTCCCGAAAAGCTCAAAGAGAAGCTGCGTGACCTCCCCGATAAACCGGGCTGTTATCTGATGCGGGATCATCGTGGTCAGATCATCTATGTTGGTAAAGCGGCGTCGCTGCGGAAACGCGTACAGTCCTACTTCCGCGATGCGTCTTTACGCAGCGGCTCACCAAAGTTGCGTGGACTGGTCAAGTGTATCGAGGATATCGATATTATGATCACGCGCAATGAAGCCGAGGCGGTGCTGACTGAAGGACAGTTGATAAAAGACTATCGACCGCGCTTCAATGTTAGTTTTCGCGATGATAAACGCTTTTTAATGTTGCGCGTTGACGTGTCTGAGCCGCTTCCTATGTTTAAACTTTGCCGTATTCGGCGCGATGATTCGGCACGCTATTTTGGTCCCTATGCGTCGGCCGGCGCAGCACGGGTGGCGGTCGACTTTGTCGAGAAACGCTTTGGACTGCGAAAGTGCGCGCCACGCGTGCCGGATGAGCAGACCTACAAGCATTGCATGAATGATGTTGTGCGTTTCTGTTCCGCGCCCTGCATGGGGCGCATTTCGGAGGCGGACTATCACGAGCGCGTCGCGGAAGCGTGTGCGTTTCTGGCAGGGGAGCGGCCCGCTATTCTGCGTGATTTGCGTGAGGACATGCTGGCGGAATCCGAAGCCCAAAATTATGAACGTGCCAGTGCCTTGCGTGATACATATCTCTTTTTGCATGCAGCCGTAAAGCAACGCGCGCGTCTTGCGCCGAGTCGGGACGAGCGCCGTGCGAGTGGGCGTGAGGGCGTGGAGGCCTTGGGGAAGGTGCTTGGCCTCGCCAAACCACCGCGTGTCATTGAGGGCTTTGATATTTCCAATACCTTTGGAACGCTATCTGTGGCCAGCATGGTGTGCTCGGTGGATGGCGTTCCCAAACCCAATCGATATCGGCGGTTTCGTATCAAAACCGTTGAAGGTAGTGATGATCCGCGAAGTATCGCGGAGGCCGTTCGGCGGCGCTATACGCGTCTACAGGCAGAGCGCAAATCCATGCCGGATCT
>JBLHHU010000260.1:0-5062 GCA_047615735.1 Kiritimatiellia bacterium
GGCAGCATCTCGTGAATCGTCACCTCGGCAACAGGCTTGCCCGTCACAAAATTGGGATAGGGTTTGAGGCCCACGAGCTGGTTCTGCTCAACACGCTGTCGGACACTGTCCGCCGAATCCTCGGGCGCCACCAACGCCATGCCAAAGCGCTTCCGATTGTCGGAAATCTTGCCGGCGTAAGCCGCGGAGGCATCGCGATCACTCTCAAAACCCGGGTGTCCGAAATGGTTGGCGTAGATCTCCACCCCCGGCAAGGCATCCTGCGCCCATTCACGGTAGTGCGACGGGCCAAAGGTGCCGCCAAACTTACTGTAGGGATGACTGGCCGGAAACGCCGCGTCAGGCAACAGGCAGGACGCGTCGAAGAAATGGACATGCGCATCGAAAATCTTCGATGGCAGAAACCCACGCACTTCGCGGTCGAAGAATTTTTGATCGGTTTCTTGAGCGTCACAAGGCATCACGCATACTCCTCCGAATCGGCCGTTGCAGATGACGCTTCAGAATACAATCCAATCCCCTTGCCTGCCAGAATGGCGGCGCCACATGCACCGGCGGAGCGACCGCCGAGCGTGAGCTCCAGGCCGGTGATCTCGGCCAGGATGGTTGGCCAGACAGGGCTTTGCGAGGGACCGCCGACCATGACGGCCCGATCAAAGCGAAAACCGTGTGTCTGCATGGCATCAAGCTTTTCGTTCAAGAGACGCGCCGCACCTTCCATGACCGCACGCGCGATGTTTGCGCGCGCTGCGCTCGGCAGTTTCGGCGGTTCGCACAGGTCGATCATCACTCCGCCCGCACCTGACTCAGCCTCGTCCGCCAAATCGTTGAACACGCGCAGCGGATCCGGTTCGTCCAACGCTATGGCATGCGCAATATACCAGTCGATCGCGCGGCCGATGCGTGGCACGGAGAACATGCCGGCCCATGGCCCGCCCGTTGCGGACAGGAAGGGATCGCAGAGCAACTCCGCATCCAGAATGGCATCACGATCCGCATGCGGCAGCAGACCGACCCACGAGGTACCACAAGAAAGCAGAAGTTGACCGGGCTGAGTCACGCCAGCAGCCAGCGCCGCAGCCGGATGGTCGAAACTGCCAGCAACGACTGCCGTTTGCGTTGTCAGTCCCGTGTCGCGCGCACCCTGCGCGGTCAGAGGCCCAATGCGCTCGCCTGAATGCATCAAGGTCGACAATTTCGATTCAGGGATGCCCAAACGCTTGAGCAAGGGTTTGTGATACGTCCCTTTCACTTGGTCGACCAGGTGAAAGGTGGTGGCCGTGGAGAGATCCATGCGCCACAAGCCCGTCAGGCGGTACAGCAGCCAGTCGGTGTCCATGCCATAGTGGGCCGCGGCGTCGAAACGCACCGGATCCTCTTCGCGCAGCCAGGCGAGGTGCGACAACGGAAAACTGTCGACACAGGGCCATCCGGTAATGCGGGCGAGCTTGTCACCCTGCAGATCACTTATCGCGGCCGGCGGACATGATGCCGTCCGGCTGTCCATCCAGTTGATAATTGGGGTTAGAGGCAGCCCTTCATCATCCGTCAGTAAGGTGTTGCCCGATGCGGCTGACATTGCAAGTGCCGCGATCTCACCGGGAGCAGCCGCCGCCAGCTCGCGGATGACATCGCAGACGGTCTGGTAGCGCGGCTCTGCCACGGCCTCGACCCACCCATCATGCGGTTGACGCAAGCACGCATCCGCCGACGCCTCGGCCAGCACCTTGCCTTCAGCATTTGTCACGACCCCCTTG
The DNA here is from genome assembly GCA_047615735.1 of Kiritimatiellia bacterium. Lineage (GTDB taxonomy): Bacteria > Verrucomicrobiota > Kiritimatiellia > UBA8416 > JAIOPI01 > JAPKCZ01. The sequence continues at coordinate 1,758 of JBLHHU010000260.1, forward strand.
ATCGCGCTCGTCCCGAGGTCCAGACCGATAAGGAGATGATCGTCTGTTGCTTTAGCGCTCATGACCCGTCCCTTTATCTTGCATGTCTACAACACACCCTTTTGCTTGCGACGCCAGTGCCGCCGTGAAAAGTCGGTGGCTCAGTGCGGCCTCCTCGGGCGTCGCGCAGCCGGCAAATCGCGTCAACGGCTTGTTATGGTGAAGCTCATACAGGTAGGCAGCCCACATTTGTAAAATCGAGTCCGTGAACCCAAACTGAAAGATGCCGCCCGTCACGGTCTTAAAGGCCGTCTCGTGCCCCATCTGGATCTGCTGCCACACTTGTTCGCCCGCATCCACCTTCATAACTTCAAGAATATCGGCAGTAGTGCTCGACCATCGTGCCGAGGCGCGGGTGCCCACAATGTCGACGTACCAATTGTTCTTATGGCCGGGCGCAATGCGCTGAACCTTGATCGTCCACGGAAAGACAGACTCTCCGTTGGGCGCGGCGGTTTCACAGAGCAGTGTCGCGTTGTCCCAGGTTTCACAGGGCACGCGATTGCCGGTGCCATCGGGCCGCTCTTTGACAATGTTGCTGAGGATCGCGCGCACGTTCTGCGGGCGCAGCCCCGCGCGAAACGCCACGTGGCAGGCGTGCATGCCCAAGTCCCCCATGACCCCGTACTCGCCGTTGAACTCGATTTGGCGTTTCCAGTTGATGGGCTTCTCGGTGTTGTAGTCGCTGGAATGCAAGAATCCGCTATTGACCTCGATGATCTCGCCAAACTCGCCCGCCTCCAACATGGCGCCCATCCGTTGTACGCCGGGAAAGAACGGAAACTCCGACGAACAACGCACAAAGACATCAGGATGTCGCGCCATGGCGGCGGCGATGGCAAGGTTCGCATCGCGGTCGATGCCGAAGGGCTTTTCGCCCATCACGTGCTTGCCGGCCTCGATGGCGGCACAGTAGAACGCCGCGTGAAGATTATGCGGCACGGCAATGTAGACGGCCTCGACGTCGGGATTGGCAAGCAGCTCCCGGTAGTCGCTGGTGGACTGACTGAGCGTCGGGACATTGTCGACAAACCAGGACCGGGAGGCTTCGCTGCGGCTACAGGCAGCGACGATCTCGGGTTTGACCCCGATATCTGCCAAATGACACCAGCGCGCTGCCGCACTTGCGAACTCGCGCCCCATCAGGCCGCAGCCGATCACACCGAATCGCACTGTTCTCATAGCGCCACCTCGCTGAAAGGCAACGACAAGGCCTCCGCCACCGGCCGACATGTAAGTTGTCCGCGCCGGGTATTCAGGCCGGCGCGCAGTTCCGGCAATCGCCGCAGCGCCTCTTCCGCCCCGAGATTTGCCAGCTTGATCGCATACGGCATGGTGGCATTGGTCAATGCCTGCGTCGCTGTGCGCGAATAGGCACCCGGCATGTTGGCGACGCAGTAATGGACGATCTGCTCTTCGCAATACACCGGATCGTCGTGCGTCGTCGGCCGTGATGTCTCGGCGCATCCGCCCTGGTCAATGGCGATATCGACGAACACGGAGCCGGGCTTCATGGCCGTCAGCATATCGCGCCGCAATAACTTGGGTGCCTTGGCCCCGGGCACAAGCACGGCCCCGATCAATAGATCCACTGTGGGCAACAGCTCCATCAGATTCTGCTCATTGCTGTAGAGGGTACGTTCCCCTTGATGAAGCGAAATATCAAGGAATCGCATTTTCTCCAAGTCGATTTCGAGAATGGTCAAATTGGCCCCCAACCCGGCCGCCATGCGTCCCGCATTGACGCCCGCCGTGCCACCACCAAGAACCAGTACGTTGCCGGGCAACACGCCGGGCACGCCGCCGAGCAGCACCCCTTTGCCACCCTGAGCGCGACTCAGATAGTGAGCACCGACAACGGCACTCATGCGCCCCGCAATTTCACTCATTGGTTCCAGCAAGGGCAGCCGCCGACCGACCTCAACGGTTTCGTAGGCGATGCCCGTCGTGCCGCTGCTCAGCAAGGCCGCAGTCAGTTCTGGGGCCGCGGCCAAATGTAGATACGTGAACAACACAAGGTCTTCGCGCAAGAACGCGTACTCGGAGGCGATCGGTTCTTTGACTTTGATAACCATGTCTGCCGACCAGGCCTCCGTTGCCGTTTCAACGAGGGACGCGCCAGCCTGTTGGTAGGCGACGTCTTCATACGCGCTGCCCGCCCCCGCGCCTTGCTCGACGAACACGTCATGCCCGGCCTGCACCAACTCACGCACGCCGCCCGGCGTGCAAGACACGCGGTTCTCTTTGACCTTGATCTCTTTGGGAATGCCAATTCTCACGAGAGCTCCTTAAGCGCGTCTTGCATCAATGTGACCACATGATCAATCACGGCCCGGTCGGCGATCAGCGGCAATTTCGGTAGCGCCACAGGAGGCGTTTCGGCCTTGTAGGTCTGCACACTGATATCCAGTCCTCGGCGATTGAGCGTGCCCACAAAGGCTTTGGCTTGATCCACGTCAGCAAAGCCCAGAGTGGTCATGTGGCGCCAGCCATCCACCGCGGTGATGATGTGCGGATACGCCGCGGCCAACTCGCGTAGGCGCGCTTCGAATTCGGCACCCAATTCAGCGGTGACGGCGGCATTGGCTTGGGCCCACTCCATAGTGACCAGGTAGGCCAGCGACGCCATTTCTTCCTGCCCGTTGGTGACCAGGGCGCCGAATTGCGGCATGACATCCAGAGCAGCGCTGAAGATCAGTCGTGAGGCGGCATACTCGCCGCCCGAGAAGCCTTTGCCGACGGCCAGGCATGACGGCGTGAGCCCGTAATCACGGAATAGATAAAGCTGAGGTGCCCACATGCACGACTGAATTTCGTCGACCACGGTAGGCACATCGTGTTTCCGGCAGAGTGCGTAGGCGTGCTGCAGAAACTCAGGGCTTAACAGGCGGCCGCCGTAATTCATCATCACAATCTCGTGAAAGAAGCCTGCGATCTTGTGCCCGTCACGTTCATAGGTCGCAAAGGCACGGTCCAGGTCGTCCGTGTTGTTGGGTCGGACGGGAACCACCTTCCAGAGATCGGCCTCCGTCATTGCAGCAGATAGTCCCGGCCACATCCCGCGCAGCATCTGCGGCATCATGGGCGTGCCGTGGTAATTCGCCTGCAAGCCGCCTTCGTCATTGCCCATCACGAGCATAACCGGAATGCGGCCTTCGTAGGGCGGCTCCGGCATTTCCGGTTCCATGCGCATGAATCGCGCCAGCACCAGTTTCAGCGCGGCTTCGGCAGCCAGGCTACCGGTCTGCAAATTGAGCACGCGGTTC
>JBLHHU010000261.1:0-5055 GCA_047615735.1 Kiritimatiellia bacterium
AGTATCACACCAACACTGGAGGGGATCGAGTGATGCGGCAATACGATATCGTTGGAGACATTCATGGGCATGCGGAGGCGTTAGAGACGCTGATGCGGGAGTTGGGATACGACCGGGCCTCGGGTAAGTGGCAGCACCGTGATGGACGGTGCCTCCTTTTTCTTGGGGACTACATCGACAGAGGCCCACACGTGCGCGAGACGCTCAGGCTTGTGAAGGGGCTGGTTGATAGCGGCCAAGCGCTGGCCATCGCCGGGAATCATGAATACAACGCCATCTGCTTCCACACGACAACGCAAGAAGGGACACCTCTGCGACCTCATACAGAGAAGAATATTAACCAACATAGCGCCACTATAAATGCATTTCAGGGCCATGCCGATGAGTGGGGTGATTGGATCGCCTGGTTCAGATCCCTGCCCATATTGCTCGATCTCCCCGGGCTACGTGCGGTCCATGCAACATGGCACCCGAAATACACTGAATACTTGAAGCAGAAGGCGTTCACAGACGCGGCATTCCTTCATGCGTCAGCCGATGCGGCGACTCCAGAGTTCACGGCTGTGGAGTGTGTGTTGAAGGGCATTGAAGCCGCCCTGCCTGACGGATGTTCGATCTCGGATAAGAACGGTGTTGAACGTCGACACATCCGCCTCAGGTGGTGGCGGAATGAGGTCGGTTCCTTTAGAGATATGGCATTTCCCTTTTCTGATCTTGCTCCCGTGACTTCAATGAGCGTGGAGGCCCTGAGCGCTATACCCGGATACGGAGCTGACGAAGCCCCGGTCTTTTTCGGTCACTACTGGTTGCCGGGAGACGCGTCCCCACAGGTACAGGCGCCAAATGTGTGCTGTCTCGACTATAGCATCGCCAATGGCGGCAGGCTGGCCGCCTATCGGTGGGACGGTGAATCAACGCTGGACGCCGGCAAAATCGTCACTGTGAGTTAGACGCGCTGGGAGGCGCCCATTTCGCATTTGGTTGATGTGCGCTCCTGTCGGAGGTGAGCAATCCGCAGGGGTAGGGCGGATAACGAGCAGGCCTTTCGAGCAGGTGCCAATGAAATGATGACGATGGCTTTGTCATCCTCCCCATCCATGAGAACTTGTTTCCCGGCGTCACGTAAGACCACGCTTAAGGGGCATCGTCCATCAACCCCAAGCGATTCGGATCTGTCGTGTAGTGCGGATCTGATGCCCACGTCACATTCGCGAGGTCTAAATCAAAAAACTTAGCGATGGTCTTCCGTGTGTTCGGCCTATCAAGCGTTTTGTCCAGATAGACGATCGACCGGCCTTGATCCCTGTCGTACAGCACCCGTCCTCTGGGCACGTACTCATAGGCGATGTTCATTAACGCCGGAAACTGATAAGCATTCAAAGTAATGGATGGCCAAAGGTCTACGTGTGAATCGGGGCTGTCAACGATGCCCGGAACACCTTCTTCTCCTTCATCCTGATTTCGCGCTTTCCCGAGCACGACGCCTTTCCATACCCAGAATATCCCAATCTTCGCCATAATGCATTCACTCCGTGCTGTGTTGTCGGTCGATACTGCCCAAATATTACTTCGAAACCTCGCGTCACAATTCTGCTGCTCTTACCCATCGCTCCTGCATGTCCCGAAGATTTACTATCTTCAGCATAGACGTGTCGCATAGGCAATCATCAGCGAATCGTCTAATTGACCTGAGGGCCTTGGTGTCGTCTTCGGCATGGTATTCAAATGTGGAGTATTCTTGATGGCCACGGACTCTTACAACATCTGTCGCCGCCATGATTGCCATCAAGAAGCCCTCACGGTCGCTGTGCAGTTCAGAAAACTGCCTGACCACCTTTGCCGATATACCAAGGTGCTTGGCAATGGACGCGTCGCCACGCATATCTTGTTCATGGTCGCGAATTTGAACATGTTTTGTTCCACGTAACCAATAGCCAGCTTTCATTGTTCCCCTACTTCATTGCCAGGTACTACGGCACAATGTTTGTCATCATGACCAGCGACAACTTTCAGTCTTCGATTGACGATGGTGTTTCTTCGAAGGCAATGCGAATCTTGCCATCGCCGTCAGGGCGAGCCGGAATGCCAGCCCCCAACATTAGGGCTTTGATTCGTCTTCGTTCATCTCTCGGCAAATCCATCAGACTCGGACGGTTCCACGGTAATCGTTTTCTCAGTTGTTTGAACATTGGCTTGTCGCCTCTTTTATGTGCTTAATGTTTCCGACCTTTGACATGGTGCCTTTGTCCAGTGGGATCTGTTATCTCTCTACGATCTATACTGCTGGAGACGGGCGGAAATACGGAAAAATCTTTCAGGGAAACCAGTCTGCCCCATGCGCCCGCAGACCATTCACGTTCTCTTCATCAATCCATCCAAGGTTTCTACTGCCATGATCTCCTCGTCTACCTGGGTTCGTCCAAGGATCCGTTGAAAGACTGTCTCCCTGAGCTTCACGCCAGCGTCATCCAATGAGCAGTCTGAGCGATAGTACTGCAAACGAACAAGAGACCGGATACCCCGGGTATTGCTAGCCATATACGCATCTCTAACTTCCATGCACAAACGCGGGTCGCTTCCCGCTACCACTTCCACCGTGTCAGCTACAATCTGGATGACAACTTTCGGACTCAGCCTTGCCATAAAGAGAGCAACAACTGCACACCGAATGGCATTAGTGTCCGCTGCTTTCGGAAGAACAGCGAGAACGCCCAGCCCGAGCTTCTGCTCCATGTCTCGTAGATCATGACAATAGGACGCTATCTCGGTCCTGAGATCAGCCAACTCTTTCAACTGTGCTGTTCGGCTCTCTTCACAATCGAGCGGTGTTCTCTCTGGGCACATATACTCCTCCAACCCTTTTCGCGCATACATCGCTTCCGTCAGGTTCTTCGCCACTTTCAACCATGCAGTTAGTGATCTGTCTGTCTTCATCTGTTCCTCCGTGTTTTTGGGAACCTCTCGCGATTCCCTCTCCCCATACATTGCACAAGTAGGGACGGATTCTGAAAGAACGTGACTTTTAAGCAAAATTCCTCGTTTCCTTCGTGATCTTCTGTGAAATTCTTAACAATGCCGCAGAAACCACGCACGGTTGGCTTAAAGTAGCTGTATTCTGGTCAGTCCCTCGTCACTTTATGGTAACGGATGACAACGTGATCCCGTAAGAAACCGCGGACAAGCGACACCTCAGACGGCCGTGATGTGCGGTTGTTTGAACTCTGTTTTTCTGTATATAGTGCAAGCATGAATAGACTGCGGTGGTGTGATTTTAATGCGCTAAGTGAGGCCGTCACTGCGCAGTTGCACACGAATGAACATTCAATTCACGGTCCGTCCCACTGGCGACGGGTTGAGCAAAACGGTAGATGGTTGTGTGAACGAACCAAAGCCGACGAATTTATTGTCCGCCTGTTCGCCTGGTTCCACGACTCCAGGCGTGTCAACGATTTCGTTGATCCTCAGCACGGAGCCCGGGGCGCGGCGTATGCGGCGTTGTCACGCGGAAAACTCTTCGATCTAGAAGATGACGCATTCGAGCGACTTTCGTATGCATGCACATGGCACACGGACAAAGATCATTCGGATGACATCACGATTGGAACCTGTTGGGATGCCGACCGTCTTGACTTGGGTAGAGTTGGCGCTATCCCTTCGGCTGATTATATGAGCACCCCCTTCGGTCGGGAGGTCGCGCAGGCTGGCTCTTTTGACTCATTTATATCAAAAGACAAAAAGTGAATCGCGCGAAAGCATAGCCGATAGCCTGCACTGAGAAGTGCATTCACCCGTCCTTCGCAGTGTCTTTGCAATATGAAAAGCGTAGGCTCCTGCCGGGAAGACCCTCGCGTTTACTTTCAGCCTTCGGCGCTCTTTCGAAAGACAAAGTAGTGGTTTCTGTCCGCGGGGGCGCTTTCGTGGATGCTAAAACAAAAATCGTCGGACTGCGGTGTGAAAGCGGAGTCGTTTTCATCGTCCGGCGACTCGTCGACGTTTGCGTACACCAGGTGCTTACACTCACCCAGCTCACAATCATCTGAAAGCTTTTTAGTGATAATGCCAGTGCCGCAATAGGGACAGTAAAGAGAGTCCTCGTACGGGTTTAATGGTAGTGCGATCGTTTGCATTCGAACTCTCCTGATATGAATCAATTTCCTTGTTATCGTTTTCCTGCACATACAGAACAATGACGGCTGACGTTGCCTTCAGTAGGCTTATTAGATCATTTCTCCCACTGCTGCAATGAATGACTCTTGCGTGGCGGCGGGACCGTCACCATAGTTCATGTGGGCACCATCACTGCGCCAGCCGCACAGCACCGTCCGTTCCGAACCACCGAAAGTGGTGCCTTTCTCGAGAGTCAGGTAGCCGAAGTCAAGCTGTACAGGTGGTGTATTCGGGTCCGTATCAATCTTCAGGACGATCGCCACGAAATGGGCTTGTGCGGTTTCCGCGGGAGGCGGCATCGCCACGATGATGGCGGGGAAGCTTTTGATACGACATGTGGTGATGCCGATATCTGAAAGGTCGAATGAGGCATTTCCATCAGCATCGCAATTTTCTCGCACGTTCCGCCAGATGTCGCCCAGGAAGTCATTTCGTAGCGGCGAATCAATAATATTAAAAAAGGCAAGAGGATCGCCTTGGCACACCTCGCGAAGAGCAATGTGCGCAAATTCATAGTGATGTTGGCTTCCTATCATCTCGTTTTCCTAGTCTTAGGTTTAGCACCACGGCGTGTTCGGCATATAAAAATAAGTAAAAACGAATGGTCAAACCAGCGGCTTCGACAGGAAACGCGTCAGAAACTCGCCCGCCACGTCCCGGCTATAAGCATCCGACTCTGGGCCCGTCCATATTGTCAGCATCGGTTCGAGCATCGGCTCTCCGAATGTGAGCAACGCGTTGACGTAAATATATTTGTCCGCTTTGTCCGCTTTGTCCGCTTTGTCTGAGAGGCTGTTCTCACGCTTCAAGGCGCGCAGCACATGGACTGCGAAACGTAGGTTGGCATAACAATCGAGTAGAAATACGCAACTTTCGCGGCGGTTTGTG
>JBLHHU010000262.1:0-5053 GCA_047615735.1 Kiritimatiellia bacterium
CGCAGAGGCGGGAGATCGTCGGATAGAGATCTTGCAGCTCCACCAGTGAATTGCAGACGGCAGGTTTCATGCCGGGAACCTTGATAATGAGGGGAACCCCGGACGATTCATCTCGCAGGCTGACCTTGGCCCAAAAATCGTGTTCACCCAGATGGTAGCCATGGTCGCTGGTGAAAATGATGATCGTGGAGTCGAGCAGTCCTTCTTGCTCCAGAGCATCTAGAACCTGGCCTGTCATCGCATCCATAAACGCGACCGACGCATAGTATCCCCCGAGCGCTTTCTTCTGGCGGCGAATATCCATTTTCATGTTAGGGCTGGTCTTGTAGTTGATGCCCGCTGTGGGAATATCATCCCAGTCACCTTTGCGTTTTTCGGGCAGCTCCAGCTTGTCGTAGGGTTTGTAAGGGGGGAAGTACTTCTTAGGCGCGACAAATGGGACGTGTGGACGCACAAAGCCAACGCCTAACCAGAAGGGCGCATCCTTGTGTGCCTTGATCAGCTCAACCGCTTTGGCGGCAGCTTTGCCGTCCGCGTGCTCGAGGTCATCTCCGTCGGCTTCGACCACAACGAATGTATTTCCACCTACGGCAGGTTTAGTGCCGTCAGGATTGTTTTCGAGCGTTTCGCCATCGCCGGGAGCGTTCCACTCCGGTCCCTTGCAGTTGAATCTCTCTGTCCAGGAGAGCGGGTCATCGGATCCATTGCTTCCCTGTTCAATGCCGATGGGGACGCCCATGTGGTAAATCTTGCTGACACGGGCGGTATAATATCCGTTGTTCTTGAAGAGTTGCGGCCAGGTCACTTTGTCAGGCCCGATGCGGGGACGTGGACTGGTGTATCCCAGTACACCGGTGGCATGGGGGTAGTAGCCGGACATGAAAGCCGCACGTGAGGGGCCACAGTATGTGCCCTGGCAGTAAGCGCGGGTGAAGCGTACGCCGTCAGCTGCAAGTCGGTCTATATTGGGGGTCTTGCAGACCTCGTTTCCGTAGCAGGAGAGCGCGTTGTAAGTCAGGTCATCGGAGATGATGAACAAGACGTTATACTGGCCGGGTTTCTCAGCAGAAAAACCGAGTGTCGTCAGTAAGGTCAGTATCGTGGCCGTCAGGAGTGTGAATCGAATCGTCATGGGTCTTATGGATAAATCTCTCGGTTAATTCAGTCAACTATACATTACCACTGTATTTCGCCCAATCTTATGGTTTTTCAGAGACTAGTGTGAACGACCCGTACGACGGAAGCCAAAACATCTTGCGCAGGTTTGCTGTGATTGCTATAATATAAGTGCTTGTACTTGGTTTTCGCGCCTTCCACAGCGGGTCAGTTTGCGATAAAGGATAGTGTGGCTATGACATTGAGGATACTCGGTCGGTTTGCACTCTGGCTGGTGGTTGTGTCATCGGCACAGGCGGCGACATACTATTGGGATAACAACGGCGCCACAGGTGGTTTTGGCACGGCAAGCGGTGTCTGGGCGGCGCCGACACCCGGACCCGCGCCCGGGTGGAGTACGGACACCGCTGGACTGGCCGTGATCAATGCGGTGACCACGACGACGGGCGACGCTCTCTATTTCGGCACCGAGACGAACGGCCTCGGATCCGGCACCATTGCTGTGTCCGGCACACAGAACGTTGCCAATCTGTATTTCGGCCAAGCGTCGGGGGACCTCACATTGAATGGTGGCATCCTCAGTTTTGCGGGCGGGGGCTCCTATATCAGGAGCCCGACGGCCTGGGGTAGCATGGTGGGTACGCATACGATCAACAGCGCTATCTCAAAGGACGGCGGGATCTTCTGGATATGCAATCAGACCACGACGGGCGAGAACCTCATCTTCAATGGTGTCATCAGCGGTCCGGTCTATTTCGACCTGCGCCCGGTGAACTACGCTTCGTATATCGCCTTCAATGCGACCAACACTTTTTCTGGCAATATTGGCCATGTTACGGGACAGGTGAACGCTGAAAACGTCGCCAACGCAGGCGTAGCACAGTCGTTGGGCACGGGCGCCGTATACAGCATGGGTGGCGGTGGTGGTCAGTCGCCGCTGCTCTGGTACACGGGGGCAGGCCCGAGTGCGACAGACAAGGAGATCAGGAGTCGTTCCAACGGCGATAGCCGTATCGTTGCGCAGGATGGTGCACTGAACCTGGCGGGTCCGTTGACGACCACCAGTGCGGGTGCGTACAACTTTTACTTCTCCGGAACGGCCGATACGGGCACCAACACCGTGTCCGGCGTGATCAGCGACGGATCGGGCACCATCAACGTCGGCATGAAGCACAGCACGCCTCAGGGCGCTTCGGGGGAGGATGCCTTCTGGATCGTGTCCGGCAGCAACACCTACTCCGGCAGCACGCTAATCGAGGCCGGCACATTGGTGGCGGATCATAGCCACGCCCTCGGCAGCGGCGGCATCATCGACTTCAATGGCGGCACGCTGCGCTACACGGCCAATAGCGCAGGCACCGACTGGAGCACCCGCATCCTCAATAGCACGCAACCCATTGCGCTGGATTCGAACGGAGAAAACATCACGTTCACCAATGCCATTCCTGCCACCGGAAACACTGGCGGGCTCACTAAACGTGGCGCGGGCATGCTGGATCTGCAAATGGGGACGTCCTACTCAGGGTCGACACGCATCGAAGAGGGGACCCTGCGGTTCTCCAACTATGCCGATCTGGCTGGCATTTCGACGGCAGCCTTCGACATCAGCCCCGGGGCCACTCTGGAATTTGAGTCCAGCGTCGGTGGCAACAACCGTACCGTTCTAAACAGCAAGACGTTCACCTTTGAGAGCAATGGTGGCGGGACGATCAACTTTAATGGCGGCAACCACCTCTTTCAGGGCGCAGGCTACAAGCACATCTTCACGACCCTGGGGGGGGCGAAGAATGCGCTAACCTCAACCAATGGCGCATTCATGAACATGCAGGGCTCTGGCATCGTGGTGTTTGATGTCACCAACGGCACGGATGATGTGGACCTCGAATTGTCGGTAACCTGGAATAACGGCTACCTGATCAAGAACGGGATCGGCACAATGTCGATCGAAGGGGTAAACAACGGAAGTTACGGCACCACGATCAATGCGGGAACGCTGCTCGCCAATAGCGAGGTCAGTAACTGGATATCCATTGAAGACGGAGGCACTCTGGGCGGTACCGGATCCATTTCGGGTTCGGTGACGAACAGGGACGGGGGACATATCAGCCCCGGGTCCGGCGGCCTTGGGACGCTTACGCTGTCGGATGGTTTGACGTTGAACGACGGTGCGGTACTGGATATGGACGTGAATACCGAGAGCCATACCAACGACCTGATTATGGTAACCGGCGGGACCATCACGGGCTCAGGTACCAATGGTGTTACGGTGCATGTGATACTCAGTGGTCTGGGGAGTGGGGTCTACACGCTTATGGATTGGAGCGCTGCAACGGTGAGCGGACTCGATCTTGCCGACTTCAACGTTGTCAGCGAGGGGAGTGGCGGTGGCTCGGTTGTGATCTCCAATAAGCAGCTACTGTTACATGTCACGCGGGGCCTGATGCTGCTTGTCTACTAGGACGAGCCCTAGCTAAGTCTCAACACGTCTGCTGCGCGCTCCGCGCGGATCCAAAGCGGTGACTTCGTCCCCGCACTCCACATGGCATCGGTTTTGATATGGAGTGCGGAGACGGAGTCGCCGCCTTGGATTCAAGCGGAGCTTGTCTGTTATTGGCCGCTCGTCCTGTGGTCCGACTCCCGCTGTAAGCCGTGCAGATTCAAAATCGTTGCTAGACGATCTGCGACTGGGTCTGTAATAGTCTGTGCGGAAATACCAGAAAGGTTTTTGAAATGAACAGAATGATATGTGCTTTGATCGTGTGTTTTTCCGTCCTTATCTCGTCAAAAGGGGCTGATGAGAAGAAGCCAAACTGGGGATATTCGGATACACCACTTTTGCCCTCGAGTTGGCGCGTACACGACATCGATCGGCCGCAACCCAAGGTTGTGACACCCGCCGCAACGGTGGGGCAGCCACCTTCCGACGCCATTGTGCTCTTTGATGGTGTCGATGCTTCTGCCTGGCAGGGCACGGTGCGGGATAATCCAAAAAGCAAAAAGTTTAATCCAAAAGGAGAGATGCGCTGGAAGGTTGAAAACGGCACTCTGGAATGCACGCCAACCGGGGCGATCCGAACAAAACAGATGTTTGCTGACTGTCAGTTTCACATCGAGTGGCAGACGGCCAACCCGCGTAAGGGTCATTCACAAGAATCAGGCAATAGCGGTGTGTTCATGCAAGCGCGTTACGAAATGCAGGTCCTGGATAATTTCGAAAACCGCACCTATGCCGACGGCATGGCCGGCTGCGTCTACGGTCAGCAACCCCCTATGGTCAATGCTTGTAAAAAACCGGGCGAATGGCAGGCCTACGATATTATCTTTCAGGCTCCGCGCTTTGACGGTGAAAAGCTGGTTTCACCGGCCTATGTGACCGTCTTCTTGAACGGGGTGCTTCTACATCACAAACAAGAAATTCTCGGCGCGACTACGCATAAGAAGCTTCCCGCCTATAAACCACACGGCGACGATGTCATCGTCCTGCAGGACCACAATAATGACACGCGCTTCAGAAACATCTGGATCCGCGAACTGGACCTGAAAAAAACCGATCACAAAACGGAATGACGACCATCCATTAGCTAAAGCAAAAGAATATACCACCCGCTACGTTCTTCGTGCTCCGCGCTACGCCGAGACAAGACGCTGGAGACACGGAGACGCGGGAAGATGTCGCGACCAAGTAGGGCCTTTTCTCGAGCGAGGAGCTTGCGACGAGTGGGGAAATGGCCCCGCCCCAGAGCAAGCATCCAAGCGCAGCCAGTTCGCCCTCGCAAGCTCGGGCAGAACAGGCCGTACTTTCCGCAAAACGCAAGATGCGGGCTGGTCCTAAAGGTAGGGCCTTTTCTCGAACGAGGCACGAGCGGGGAAATGGCCCAGCACAGTGCCTGCGGGGCCCTTTCCCCCCTCGTCGCAAGCTCCTCGCTCGAGAAAAGGC
>JBLHHU010000263.1:0-5045 GCA_047615735.1 Kiritimatiellia bacterium
GTTAGGCTTCGTCGATGTTGTCGGTGCGCGCTTTGCGCCCAAGGTAGCCGCCGTGATGGCGCAGGCCGTAATCATGGCGGGTGACGCCTTTGTGATCCATAAGCGCGATTGCGATGGCGTCGCTGATAGCCAGCATGACGGCAATACTCGAGCTTGGCGTTAAATTTAAGGAGCAGGGTTCCTCGATAATGCCCATATCCAGGACGATGTCGCTTAGATCGCGCAGGTCGGAATCGGGGTGGGAGGTCACTCCAATGACCGTTTCAATACCCAGATGGCGTCCCAATGTGATGGTTTCCAAAACTTCAGCTGATTTTCCGCTGGTCGAATAGGCAATCATCACATCGCGTGTCGCGGCCAACCCGAGATCACCATGCGCTGACTCTGCTGGATGCAGAAAAGAGGCGGGTGTTGCTGTTGAGCACAAGGTGGCCGCCATTTTTCGCGCGACGATTCCCGCTTTGCCGATGCCGGTCGTGAGGACCTTGCCGTTGCACTGAGCGAGTGCTTCGACAGCGCGTACGAAATCGTCGCCGACGTTGACGGCCTGAATGGCGGCCGCTTCACTGTCGAGCACCTCGCGAATGCGTTTCTTAATATCCATATTGTTCCTATTGTATCACAGGTCTGACCGGTGTGCTGCCTTTACCGGCAGACGCATTGGCGGCGGCGAGAACGCCGATGACACGTCCGGCGGACTCGGGGGTTATGACAAGTGGTACGTCGTCCCGAATGTGATCGCAAACGTTTTTATAGTAGGCGGGATAATCTGTTTTAACGCGGTCGAAGGGGACAAAGGTGGTCCAGTTTTCACCTTTGTCGTGGCGCGTGACCTCGTATTTATCGCCGCGGTCGACGATGGCGCCTTTGGTGCCTAGTATGCGCCAGCGCGGCGTTTCGTTCATTGCAAGGTTGGAAATCGTTAATGTGGCCAGGCAATTGTCTTTGAAACGAATCGTAAGTTCGCTGTGGTCCTCGTTGGTGTATTTTTTCCAACGCGGGTTCTTCACTTGGAAGCCGGTGACGTAGTCGACCTGCGTGGGAACAAGCTGCAGAATCCAGTCCGTAAAATGCGCACCCCAATCATAGATTGCGCCGCCGGAAATTTTCTTGTCAGCGCGCCACCATGTTTTCTGTTCCCTGTAGCTGGTCTGTCCGGCTTCAATGCGGAAGATATCGCCAATGGCGCCGGATTGAACCAGGTCGCGCAGCACAACAAAGTCTTTATCCCAGCGGCGGTTGTGATAGGTGGACAGTGTCACGCGTTTGCGCTTCGCCGTAGCAAGCATCTGTTTGACTTCGCTGGTTGTCACGCACATGGGTTTTTCCACGACTACACTAGAGCCCGCGTTCATGCACTGCAGGGCTTGCTTTGCATGAAGGTAGTGCGGGGTGATGATGATCGTCAGATCAGGTTTAACGGTGCTCAACATACGCCCAATGGACCCAAAGACCTTGGCCTCTGGGTAGTCAGTCTTCGCCGCGGCGCGTCGATCGGCGCTCACATCGCAGATGCCCGCTAGGTGGAAGCCTTTGTTGGCGGTGACCGCATCGATGTGCTGCGGCGCCATATTGAAGCTTGGTCCATAGCCAATGATGGCGAATTTGAAGTCATTTTCTTTTTTGGGTGTCTTCATTAGGTATTCCTTGGCCTCTGGGTCTCTTTCGATATAGTTGTCTGGCATTGAAATCTAGCCTGATCTATTCACCCAAATCTACTGCGAATGTATATCTCACGCCATCTCAAGCACTTATTGGCGAATGTCGACCTCGACGTGCACCTGCACGCCTTCGCCCGCCATTCACCAATAAGCCCTTGATCTGACGCAATTTATCCATTCTCGTCACGACGTTGATGAATAGATCAGGCTAGGTAGACGTCGGGGTTTTGACGAGTTCTTTTTGTTTAAGCGTACGATTTGTGTAGGTTCTCAATGATTACCGATTGAACGACAGAAAGGTTAATGCGTTGAAAGCAATTTTATTGGTGGGATTTGGCGGCTTTGCTGGCGCCGTACTGCGCTATCTGGCCGCGGGTTGCGCAAACCATCTGGGAAAACACATGTCCATTCCGGTGGGTACACTGGCTGTCAATGTGGTCGGGTGTGCCTTGATTGGTGTTTTCGGGGGATTGGCTCAGCGCACGGACTGGCTCACCGAATCCACGCGTCTTATTTTGGTGGTCGGACTATTGGGTGGGTTTACGACCTTTTCGGCTTTCGGGCTTGAGGCGGTTCAGTTACTGCGTGACCGCGCGGTCGGTGCCGCGGTGCTCTACGTGAGCCTCCATCTGGTCCTTGGTGTTGGTGCAACATTTGTTACGTTTTGGCTCAGTGCTTCACGATAAACCGGCTAGAGGGGAATGGCGCTTAGATAAGCCATGTTTCGGGCAATCAAAGGGTGCGCCATGTATGTGGGGATGTGAGTGTGTGTGGCAGGGTGGCGTCGGTCGCGTCCTGAAATAGGTTGTCACTTGTGAGAGGGGACCTCTTGGGGAATCGATGGAGTTCGCTCCGGCTGCCGAGAACTACTTCGAGTCCGACGTGCGGCGACTGACCCGGGATATGGGATTACCGAAAGAGTGACAACTTAAGACCAGGACGGCACCCACCAGGTCCTTCTCTTATTTTTCCCACACACTCCCATACCCACATACCGAATGGCACGGCCGAGGGGTTTGTTCTGTCCCAAACGCTCTTATCTAAGTGCCATTCCGGGCTAGAGGGTCATTCGGGCTCTGTTTTCCAAAGGTTCTTATCCAATAACCGGCCCCAATCCTCGTCATAGGGGTGCACGGTATTCACGAGGGTTCCTTTGCTATATATATTATACCCCTTGTTGGCCCATTCGAAAATTGAGCCTTCCAGGTTATGTACATTTTTGAATCCCCTCGAATTCAACCAACTGGCCATTTTGGCCGAGCGGAAACCGACAGAGCAATAAACGACAATTTCGTTGTTTTTCGCTGTATTCGCAGTCACTGCATCAATTTCAGAACGCGATTCTGCGTAAATTGCTTTTTTTAGGTGACTTGTGTCAAATTCTGGCCTGCTGCGTGTGTCGATTAACATAGGTGCAATACGATTCGTGTCATTAATCCAGGTGTGCAGCGCGTCCGTAGTCAGTGTGCTGACATAAGGATATTGGCGCCGAATCATATCTTTGACATTACGCCAATCCTCGCTTTTGTTCGATTTACACCCTAAAAAGAACGTAAAGACAAATAAAAATATAGAAAAAAGGCGAATCATGATTTCTGGATCATATTCCTTTTTCAGAACACGCTCAACCGTTATTCCGTTTTCAGCTCGTGTAAGGTACTGAAGCGGTTGTGACGCCATTCTCAAGGGCGAGGCTCTGACCTGTGCCTCTGCTAAAATTCCTGCCCATGCTAAGCGTAATGAGGCATCTTCTAAAAATATCATTCCTTTTGAAACTACCTGTTGCTTCTGCTTTGCTTAATTGTTATTATTCAAAGCTTTAAGCCATATATATGTACATGATCCAAACACCACGGGTGACAATGCGTTCAATTCAGTTTATGCCGAGGATTGTTGTGTTATTTTCAGTCGCTGCTTTGTTTTTTCAAAGCGCCGATATTGTGCGAGCAGAAGCTTTGCGTACGCAGGTCATACAGCTCAACGCTGGCTGGAATTCTGTTTACTTGGAAGTTGATCCTACCAATGCAGACCCGGACGAACTCTTCGCAGGGTTACCGATTGATATCGTTGCTGCGCCAGTAGCGTCAGGGCTACAGGCGCAATTTTCGTCTAACCCCGGCGTTAGCGGTTTGGATTTAGAGGGGTGGGGTTGCTGGTACGAAAAGGAAGATGGCCAGTCATTTCTGGATACGCTTTTTTCGATCCACGGAACTCAGGGATACCTGATTCATTGTCAGGAAGCAACTGCGCTATCGGTCACAGGAGCTGTCCGGCATTCCGATCTCAAATGGCGACCCGGTCAGTTTAATTTTGTGGGATTCTCTGTTATGACGCAAGGTGCGCCTACGTTTGCGCAATTCTTTCAAGGGTCGGCAGCCCATCAGCACAATCGTATCTACCGAATGGTTTCCGGCAGTTGGCGGCAGATCGAAGATCCATCAGCTGTCTCGATGCGCAGCGGCGAAGCCTTCTGGGTTTTCTGCGACGGACCATCTCGTTTTCAAGGCCCGCTTCGGGCGGTGCCGAACAGTGTCGAAGGGATGAAGCTTGCCACATCAACTGGCCTTCTTTCTATTTATAACGACACGACTCAACCCGTTGCGTTGACGCTTGATCATATTGCCACAAGCGACACCCCATCCCCGCTATCCATCATTGTCCAAACGGTTCACAGCGAGTCACCCCAGATTCGTTCGATGGAGGCTCCGAAGCCTGCAGGTGATTGGACGCTGGCTTTACCGGCGATCGAGGCGGGACGCTCTCAAGGCATTCCGCTGCAGGCGCGTCTTGCAGATATGACGCTTCCCGAACAAAGTTCGTTGCTTCGCGTCACCACTGATATTGGTACTGAGATATGGATTTCAGTCGATTGCCTTCGAAAGGATTTGGTCGGAGAATGAAATTTCACCATGTAAAGAATGTGTTTCTGCTCCTGGCTCTGATGGGCTTCATGGCAGGGGAGAGTCGCGCCGGATCCAGTCCGTACCGCGGGTTGTGGGTTGGCGAAGCAACGATGAATTTTGTCAACGAAGTCTCGATTCCGCTCGATGAGGACAACGTGCCGCGCGCATCGGATCCGCTTGTGGCAACACCGACCGCCGACCAAGCCAGCTTACGGTTGATTCTTCACGTCAACGGAGCCGGGCAGACCAGCCTCTTAAAAGAAGTTGCCATTGTCAATCGCACGACCTCGGGAGAGGGATCTGAAAGCGATCTCGCGTTAATTACGGAAGAATCTTTTTATGTTGGCCTAGAACCACAAGTCGCGGTTCGCATCGCCAGCGCGACTTTCGACTTTGGTGACAGTCAAACCACGACGGCCTTGGATGCTGTTGTCGATGCCATCGTGAATGACGTTACCAACGCCGTGTTCACGGCGACCTC
>JBLHHU010000264.1:0-5041 GCA_047615735.1 Kiritimatiellia bacterium
GCCCCGAGATCGAGGCCTCGACGATGCAGGTGATGCCGGATCACCTGCACGGCATTCTCTATGTGAAGGCGCTGCTGGACAAACCCGTGGGCAACACGCTTCGCGGTTTCGCTAGCGGCGTGACGTCTGCATTGCGCAAGACCACAGGCAACCCCACGCTGAAGGTGTGGGAAAAGGGATTTCATGATCGCGTGATCATGAATTCCACGACGCTGCGAGCGGAGCGAAATTATATTCGTGACAACCCGCGCCGCTACTGCTTGAAGAAAGCGCACCCGGATCTATTTGTGCGCGTGAACCAACTGCACAACGCTCGCCTGCCTGCCGGAGAGCGCTGGGCTGGTTTCGGCAACCTGTTCCTCGTCGAGCGCCCTGAGTTAATTGCGGTGCAGGTCTCGCGGCGCGCCGGGCAAGAGGAGCTTCGCGAACTGAAGGCGCGGGTGGCGGAGCGCACAGCAGAGGGGGCGGTCATGGTTTCTCCCTTCATTTCACCCGGTGAGAAGGAGGTTGCGAAGATGGTGATGGAACAAGCGCACGGCAGTTTGATCCTAATCAGGCCGGAAGGCTTCCCTCCACTTTACAAGCCCTCGGGACGCTATTTCGACCTTTGCGCACAAGGGCGCTTGATGGTGCTGACAGCCTTCCCCTACACTGGTCGTAAGCAGACGCTGACCCGAGACTGCTGCCAGCAAATGAATGCATGGGTGAGAGAGATTTGCGCCGGGCCTTAGTAACCGTGAGTGCCCATTCTTGGGCACACCCAAAGGAGGGCGCGCGCCCCGGCGACGTGACCACACTGGCGCGATTGTGGGGTGCTTATGTCGGAAACGGTCTCTTCCTGTCGCGGTCTGCAGCGGTACAATAGCCAAGCTAATAGGACGAACACGAAAAGGGCTTTTAATATGGCGACGACCAAACGTAAGACGAAACCCGCTGCGACCACCGATGCCGTCGGGCATTTCGCACACACACAAGATGCCGACTCACAGATCGGGCTCGATGGTGAAATGCGTGGCCCGATCAAACTGACGATGATGGGCGCCGGCAGCGGCTTCACCCCGCGCTTGGTGAGTGACGTGGTGCAAATCAAAGGCCACGATCGCGGTGAAATCTGCCTCGTCGATATCGACCGCAAGCGTCTCACGCTGGTCCACAAGTTTATCGCGTTATTGCTGGCGAAACTTGGTAAGACCGAATGGACGGTGACATCCTCGACCCGGCGCCGCGAGGTGATGAAGGGCAGCGACTACATCGTCAACTGCATTGAGGTCTCGGGGCCGGAATGTGTGCGCCTCGATAATGACATTCCTTTGGAATACGGTGTCGGACAATGCATCGGCGATACCATCGGGCCGGGCGGGTTGTTTAAGAGCCTGCGTACGATACCCGTCTTTCTGGAGATGCTTAAGGATGCCGAGGAGTTGTGTCCCAAGGCGCTGGTTCTAAACTACACCAATCCGATGAACATGATGACGCTCGCTGCCGGGCGCGCGAGTTCTATGCAAGTCGTCGGGCTCTGCCATTCCGTGCAGGGCACCAGCCACCAGTTGGCACGTCGGGCGGGCATCAAATACGCCGAGCTGGACTGGGAGTGCGCGGGCATCAATCATCTGGCGTGGTTCACCAAGCTGGAGCGCAAGGGGAAGAGCCTCTATCCCAAGCTGATGAAGATGGCCCGTCAGGATCTTGCGGGTGAACCGTCCAATCCCGATGATGCAGAGGACCTCGTGCGCAAGGACATGATGTTGCACTTCGGGGCATTCATCACCGAGTCGTCCGGCCACCTCAGTGAATACGTGCCGTACTACCGCACTCATAAGAAGGTGATGAAGCAGTATTTTCGACGTGGGAAGCAGGGCGCGACCTCGTACTACGCCGACAGTTGGCCGGCATGGCGTAAGAACGTCGACGCAACACGCGCACTGGTCGTGAGCGGGAAGCGCTCAATCGAAGAACAACGTAAAAGCGGCTGGGCGCGATCCTGGGAATATGCGTCATGGATCATTGAAGCACACCAGAAAGATTCACCGTTCCGTATCTACGGCAACGTGATGAATTCAAAAGACAGTGCCGGTCCCTTGATTGGCAACTTGCCACATGATGGCTGTGTTGAAGTCGCGTGCATGATCGACCGGAACGGCATCAACCCAACGATCTACGGCGACCTGCCACCGCAGATGGCTGGCATCTGTCGTAGTAACATGTCGATGTTCGATTTGGGTGCCCAGGCCGCCATCGAAAAGAGCAAGGAAATGGCCGCCCATGCACTGATGTTGGACCCACTGACAGCGGCTATGTGCAGTCCCGCCCAGATCAAGGAAATGACCGAACGGATGTTCGCGGCCGAGAGGCGCTTTCTTAAAGGGTACAAATAAGATGATGAATCAACGAACACGCCGCCGTTGTTTCCTAACGCTACTGTTGTCCTTCTTTGCTGGCAGTGCCCTTTGCCTGGCGGCCCGAGCACCGCTGCAGCCCCCTGCGCTGACCCTTGAGGCACAGTGCGCGGTGCCGTTTGCGAATAATGCGGTTCTGCAGCAGCGGATCAAGCTACCGGTCTGGGGCACCTCCCTGCCCGGGGCCAAAGTGAGCGTCGAATTTGATGGGCAGACAGAAACCACCAAGGCTGGCAACGACGGCGCGTGGCGGGTCGTGCTTAAGCCGATGGACGCGGTCAAACTCAAGTCGGTCAACGATTGTCCAGAAGGCAAGACGATGACGATCTCCTGCGAGAAGGATGGCGAAAAGGCGATCAAGAAGATCACCAATCTGATCATGGGTGATGTCTGGATCTGTGCCGGGCAGTCCAATATGGCGGGGGCGATCAAGACCAACCGGACACGGCACCATCCGACCAACACGCTGGAGCTGGCGACCTATCCAGCCTTGCGTCAGTGGCGCTCCGTCAGTGACACGTCGTGGATCGTCTGCGCACCTGACACCGCACCGGCGTTCAAGAAGGTGGCCTTCTTTTTTGGCCGCCGTTTGCAGCAAGACGCGCTGGTGCCGATCGGTCTGATCGCCGCCGCCGTGGGGGGGTCAAATATTGAAAGCTGGTTAAACCAGGACCCGTACGCACGCGGCCGCAACTACACCAGACTCATCGAACCGATCGTCGGCTATGGTGTGCGCGGCGCGATCTGGTATCAGGGCGAAAGCAACGAGAAGGATAAGCGTGGCTACCAGCCCAAGCTCGAATCGTTGATTACGGGGTGGCGCAAGGCCTGGGGCCAAGGCGATTTCCCTGTCTACTTCGTGCAGCTCCCGGGGATCGGCGCTTCCTCTCTTGAGAACCCTGGCGGCGGTGACGGCCGTGCTGAGATTCGCCAGGCTTACTTCGAGACCTTGGCGGTCAAGAACACCGGCATGGCGGTGACGATTGATGTGGGCGCACCGGGTGAGCATCCGCCCAACAAGTATGACACCGGTGTTCGTCTGGCCCGCGCGGCGTTGCACAATGACTATGGATTCAAAGACCTCGCAATCTCTCCGCTCTACACAGGGCACAAGATCGAGGGCGACGCGATCCGTATCGCATTTGACCATGCCGAGAACGGGCTGATGGTGGCGTTGAAAGAGGGATTCCTTGTTCCCAAACCGACGCCTGGTGTCGCGGTGCAATGGCTCTCGATTCAAGACAAGGATGGTGCCTGGCACTGGGCTGACGGCAAGATCGACCCTTCGACAAGCTCAGGGCTGGCGGCCGATACGCTGGTGGTGTCCTGCAAGGATGTCAAGACGCCGATTGCGGTGCGTTATGCCTATACGCAACACCCCTGTGGT
Source organism: Kiritimatiellia bacterium (assembly GCA_047615735.1). GTDB lineage: Bacteria > Verrucomicrobiota > Kiritimatiellia > UBA8416 > JAIOPI01 > JAPKCZ01. The sequence continues at coordinate 3,784 of JBLHHU010000264.1, forward strand.
AACCTACTCTACAACAAAGATGGCCAACCTGTCGGCCCGTTCAGTACTAACGGATACGGCGACTCTGAATAGTAGGGAGGGCTAGTGAAGACCAAGCCAAACATTGTCCTGATACTCAACGACGACATGGGATTCTCCGATCTCGGTTGTTATGGCGGCGAGGTGCAGACGCCGAACCTGGATGCCTTGGCGGCGAATGGGTTGCGCTACACCCAATTCTATAACACGGCGCGCTGCTGTCCGTCGCGGGCGTCCCTGCTGACCGGACTCTATCCGCAGCAGGCCGATATTGGTGAGATGACCGGGGACGACGAAGTTGACGGTTATCGCGGCGACCTTAATCCAAATACAGTCACCATCGCCGAGGCTCTAAAGGCAGGCGGGTATTCGGCCTATATGTCGGGCAAATGGCATGTCGCCAACAATGTCGAGGCTGATGGTCCCAAGCACAGCTGGCCGAACCAGCGGGGTTTTGATGACTTCTATGGAATCATTACAGGGGCGGCAAACTATTATCAGCCGCGAACGTTGACACGCGATAACGTGGCGATTGACGCGGATGATGATGACTACTTTTTTACGGATGCGATCTCCGATGAGGCCGTAAGACAGATCAAGGGACATGCCTACTGCAACGAGGATGTGCCCTTTTTTCAATACGTGGCCTACACGGCTCCGCACTGGCCGCTGCATGCGCACGAAGAAGACATTGCTAAGTACAAGGGTCGTTTTGATGCAGGCTGGGACAAGCTACGTGAGGAACGGCTCGAGCGCATGATCGAGATGGGCATCATTGACGAGAAGTGGAAGCTTAGTGGCCGCGATCCTGACGTTGGCCCATGGGACGAGCAGGACCACAAGGCGTGGGAAGCGCGTCGCATGGAAGTCTACGCCGCGCAGATCGACCGCATGGACCAAGGCATCGGTCGGATTGTGGCAGCACTCAAGGAGAGCGGGCAGTTCGAGAACACGGTCATTGTGTTCCTTGCGGACAACGGCGGATGCGCCGAAGAGCTCGGGGGCGGTTCCGATTCGTGGGTGAAACGGATGGTCGAGAGATACCCTTATATCGGCACGCTGAAGACGCGCGGTGGACGTGAGATTCGCTTCGGCAACGCACCGGATATCATCCCTGGTGGCGAGGATACCTATTCCAGCTACGGCCTGCCGTGGGCCAATGTTTCCAACACACCGTTCCGCATGTACAAGCACTGGATTCACGAAGGTGGCATTTCCACGCCATTCATTGTTCACTGGC
>JBLHHU010000265.1:0-5017 GCA_047615735.1 Kiritimatiellia bacterium
TCCGCAAGGTTGTCCGGATTGATGGCCTGATGCCCTTTGTGAACGGCCGTGGCGCCAGCGTAGCTATCCAGACGCAGATGGGCCTTACGACCTTCCTCATCGGGGCCATGGCACGAAAAACAGTTTTTCGACAGAATCGGCCGAATATCGAAATTATAATTCGGCGCGTCTGCAGCAAGTGCCGCATTCAGCCCGCCGAAGGCAATGCCGATCAGCACAATCCTACGGACGACCACCATCGGGGGCGTGCAATTAGTCAGAAATCCGTTCACATGAGCTCCATATAGAAAAACGCCAATAAATAGATATAAACAGGCTTATATGCTATGGACGTTCTCGCATTGGCGTCCAGTGTAAAAAGGATAAAAGATATTTGGCGATATTGCACATGTCTACGGCGGCGCGCCTTATGTGCAAATGACGCATTGCACCCAAATTAACACCGATAGACGCCTAATCTTGCCGACACCAAGCGAACGACCTCAGTCAGGGGTATGAAACGTGCCTACGCCGCCATGGTTTCCACACACAACGCTAATCATCCTCAAATGCTTTAGGTATGTAATCGTCCCATGAAAAAACCTAGACGATACATATTCCTTGATGACGGGTATCCGGAATCGCGCGATTTCGACACCAACTACATCGAATACGACCCAACAGATACAGGCGACGTCAACGCCGCCTGTAAAACGCGACTAAAACCACGCCGACCCTCGGAAGCGCACTGGTTTTCAGGCGATGGCTATGTTGGGTTCTCGCGCTAGCGGGTCAATAATGAAAACAAGCATCGTGAATGCGCTCACATCAGCGACGCGCAGCGGAAGCCTTCCGCTTAGCTCGCTTCAAGCTGGCGTGTCGCACGCCGCTGTGACGCCACACGCTTAAAGACTTCATCCACAGCAACGCCGACCAGAATGACGGCGCCGATGACCGCGAACTCAATATTATTGGGCACCTGCGGAACAAGCGTAATGGCGTTGCGCAAGACCTGCATCACCGCGGCACCAATCAAAACGCCAATAATCGTCCCGCTGCCTCCACGCAACGAGCATCCGCCCAACACGGCCGCTGCAATAGCATACAGTTCATAAAAATTCCCAAAATCGACAGGCTGGGCAGAGTTAATATCCAACACAAAAAGAATACCACCCAGACCGGACAATACCGCGCAAATCACGTAAGCCAGCACGATCATGAGATCTGTATTGATGCCGCTATACTTTGCGGCTTCTTCATTGTTACCAAGCGCGAGCAGATATCGCCCATAAATGGTGTGGTTCAAGAAAATGGCAGCGAGAATGGCCAGAACCACAAGAATCAGGCACGGCATCGGCAGGGAAAAGTTATCGGTGATCGCGATTTGACCATTGGCCAAGCTGCGCAAGCCCTGATATTCCTGCCCGAAACCCTGAGATTGGTCCCCTGTAAATCCGCGCGAAAAGCCGCGGTACATTAAGAGCCCACAGAGGGTCACCACAAAGGGTTGCATCTTCAGTTTTGTAATCAACAAGCCGTGAAAAAGCCCAATCCCGACGGACAAGACAATCAGGGCGGGAATAGCGGCCCACGGCGACCACCCATGCTCAATCAGCAACCAGGGCAACATGCAACCGATAAGACAGATGACGGAGCCAATGGATAGATCGATGCCACTGGTGATGATCACGAAAGCGGCACCAATGCTGATGATGCCGAACAACGAGGTACGCCGAATCAGGTTTTCGAGATTATAGCCCGTCAGAAAACGGTCGCTGAAAAGCGCCGTCAAAATGCATATCCCAATCAACAGTCCGAGAATACCTAGAATCTTCTTCATGTCTGCTCTCTATTCCTCAACCATGCCCAGTTCAATTATCAACGTCCCAAAGTCACCTAAATTTACACGGCGCCGGTTGCTAACTGCATCACGGCCTCTTCGGACAGATCCTCGCGTGCCAATTCCCCCGTGATACGCCCCTCGTGCATCACGAGCACACGATCGCTCATACTCAACACTTCTTCCATCTCACTGGAGACAAAAAGAATCGCGACACCACGCCCTGCCAGTTCTTCCATCAGTCCGTAAATTTCTTCCTTGGCCCGCACGTCAATGCCGCGCGTCGGCTCATCCAACAACAAGACCTTCGGCGCCATCGCCAACCACTTACCCAGCACAATTTTTTGTTGGTTCCCGCCCGAGAGCACCTTGGCAATTTGGCGATCATTGGGCGTCTTGATACGCATTGCGCCGATCATCTCGTCGGAAATACCCTTTTCCTTGGCGGCGTCACGGAACCCGTTGCGTTGATCGCGGCGTAAGCTGGCCAGCGATATATTCTCGCGAACAGGCATCTCCAGAATGAGCCCCTGCCCCTTGCGATCTTCCGGCACAAGCGCTAGGCCGGCATGGATGGCATCGCGTGCCGATTTAAACACATGCGCGGTGCCACCGATTCGGACGTCTCCGCCCAGCGCGGGCGTGACGCCAAAAACCGTCTGCAGCATCTCCGTTCGACCGGCGCCGACCAGCCCGGCCAGCCCCACGATCTCGCCCGCACGTAACGTGAAATCGACCTCGTGATTCGGATGTGCTGGCGTGCGAAGTTTGGCGACTTCAAAGACACGTTCACCCGGCGTCAATGGTTTATGATCGTAATACTGTTCTACATTGCGCCCGACCATCAAACTGACCATCGCGCCATGGGTCACATCGGCGCGCGCCAATTCACCGGCATTCACACCATCGCGCAGCACCAACACGCGATCGGACAAATCACGCACTTCGCCCAGTCGATGCGAAATATAGATGATCGATACCCCTCGTGCGCTCAGATCGCGAATCACGGCGAACAGGGCCAGCGACTCCCCTGTCGAGAGACTCGACGTTGGTTCATCCATGATCAGGACGCGTGCGTTGATGGAAAGGGCTTTGGCGATTTCGACCATTTGCTGACGCCCCAGCGTCAAATCGCCCACCAATGCCGCGGGATCAACCTTCAGCCCGACCATTTTCAAAAACGCGCCAGCGTCTTCATGAATCTTGGCGTGATCAATGAGCCCCCTTTTACGAGGCTCACGCCCAAGAAAGATGTTGGCGCCCACGGAAAGGTTTTCGGCGAGATTGAGTTCTTGGTGAATCAGCGCGATGCCCAAACTCAGGGCGTCATGCACGTTCCCGATTTTGGCAGAACGGCCATCAACACAGATATCCCCGGTGTCAAACCCCTGCACACCGGCCAGGATCTTCATCAGCGTGCTTTTACCGGCGCCATTCTCGCCCACAACGGCCAGCACCTCGCCGGCCGAGATCTGCAAGTCCACATTATGGAGTGCGCGCACGCCCGGAAAGCTTTTGCAAACCTGGCGCACCTCCAGCAAAGGCGATGAATCCGTATCCGTCATGTCGGCTTGCGGACCCTCTTAAATTTCGCCCAAGCGCGTCTTCAAGGTGGTCCAGAACTCTTCCACATTGTCTTTAACGATGCGCTGCGCAGGAATATCGATGAATTTGTTTTCCGGAATGAGGTCCGTGTTGCCGCGGTGCAGCGCCGACAGGACTTCGACCGACTTTTTGCCGTACATGAAAGGATCCTGAGCAATCGTGCCCTGGCATTCGCCATCAATAATGGCCTGCAAGGTCGTTGCATTTTCGTCGAAACCGACCACCTTGATTTTGCCGCTCTTACCGGCAAGGCGCAGCGCTTCGATGATCAACGGCGGATTGTATTCAAAGAGACCAACCATGCAAGCAAGGTCCTGGTATTTCGAAATGGCATCCTCGGCATTGGCTTTGGCTTTGGCGCGATCGAACTGATCCGTCAACGTCTCGAGCACCTGATACTTGCCGCCTTCGCCCAGAACATTTCCGGGAGGATCGTAGCGCGAGGAATCACTGTCGCGGTCAAGGAGTTCGTCAATGACACCCTGACGGCGGCGTTTGGCATTGTCCTGTTCAAGGCGCCCGACCAGAATCACGACCTTGCCGCCCTCCGGGATGGCGTCCTTAACGAGCTTGCCCGCCATGCGACCGGCATCGTAGTTGTCCATGCCGATGTAAACGAGACGCTTCGAATCAGGGGCATCGGAGTCATGTGTGAGCAATGGCACCATAGCGGCGGCCTTGTCCAGCAAGTCGACCTGGTTGGCAGGGTCGATCGGGCTCACGGCAATGCCGTCGATGCCGCGGGTCAATAGATCTTCGATCATCTGCTTCTGATGACCAATACCTTCGGCAGGCATCAGCACTTCAACGTCAGCGTCAAATTCTTTGCCACCCTCTTTGGCACCTGCTTCGGCGATGGTCCAGAACGGTGCCACACCATTGGTCACATAAGCAATTTTCGGCTTTTTCGGCTGTCCGTCAGTTGCACCGTCGGACGATCTGTCGTTACTGCAACCCATCAAATAAAAACCAGCGACCAACACCATAGCCCAGCGAATGTTCCGAAGCATGTCATGACCTTTCTCGAATCTTTCGACCCGTTTGTTACAAGAATCCAAATACAGCGTTCACCTCGCTCATCCGCAGATAGGGACCGAACGAGAGCATTCGGTGATCATTGCCTACTCCGCAAAAGATTGCAATACGAGAGAGATGGTAGATTTTGAGCCGTGAATTAACAGGCCTGCGTCGCGGCAAGCTGCAAGAGGCTCGTTCTCTGCTGCGGGGCCATTTCCCCACTCGTCGCAAGCTCCTCGTTCGAGAAAAGGCCCTACTGGCTCTGTGGACCGCAAAAGCATCGAATCTCATGTCACGGTGACCGTTCTGAAGTAGGGCCTTTTCTCAAACGAGGTACGAGTGGGGAAATGGCCCAGCACAGTGCAGGCGAGAGGGGCCATTTCCCCACTCGTCGCAAGCTCCTCGTTCGAGAAAAGGCCCTACTGGCTCTGTGGACCGCAAAAGCATCTCATCTCATGTCGCGGTGAACCGTTCTGAAGTAGGGCCTTTTCTCGAGCGAGGTACGAGCGGGGAAATGGCCCCCGCACAGAGCCGGCGAGAGGGGCCATTTCCCCACTCGTCGCAAGCTCCTCGTTC
>JBLHHU010000266.1:0-5014 GCA_047615735.1 Kiritimatiellia bacterium
ATCTTCTTCTTTGCCGATGACACCAAGTTGACAGCGGCAAACACAATCCCGTATGGTTCATGTCACGATCACATCACGACCGATACCCGACGACATGCGTTCAGAAAGGCTCATTATGAAGGCGACACGCTTTGGCATCCTCATGCTTACGCTATGCACCACCACCCTACTCGCCGCCCCGACGGGCCGCATAAAACGGGATGCCGTCCTCAACGCTGATTCACTCGAACGTTGGAGCGTTGGTATCGGATACGAAAACCAGACACGCGAAATCACCATCGCCGGCGATCCAACCGCCCGTCTACGTGCCGACACGCTTTTTGCATCCTTGTCCTATGATGTGCTTGCCAACGCCAGCATCTATGCCGGACTCAACCAATCCACCGCCGATCGCCTTGGCTCCGTAGACAGCTTGGACGAACGCGACGACATTGACTGGTTTGCCGGCTTTCAGCTCAACGTATGGGAGCACATGCATGAATCGAGCGATATGTTTAACGGACGCTTCTCGCTGAGTGCCTCCGTGGAGCACGCCAACTACACCGCCGCCAGCGCGACCGGCACGGAAGCCCAATGGGATGTTACGGTGATTACCCTACCAATCGGTTTTCAGAGCTTTACGCGCGATGTGATCAGCGAGCACGTCGACAGCGCGCTCTTTTTCGGAGGCCCCGTGATGTCCACAATCGATGGGGACATCACCGACGGCGCTACAACCACAGCTTTTGACGAATCCAATGACCTCGGCGTGTTTTTCGGTGTGGACGTCTTTTTGAACGAGAATTTTGTCGTGGGCGGTCTGGTACAATTCTTCGACGACTACTCGTACAGCTTCAGCGCGCGCTACCACTTCTAAGCACGCCATCCGACCCGCTTACGTCTCGCCGGGCTTCCTCGCAGCGCACGCTCGTGGTTGATTCCCGAGAACACGTAATGCTATAGTCCTACGTGTTGAGGCCGTCATTTGTTCTAACATCAAGGAAACGGTTATGAACCAACGAATAAAACGCGTACACTTACTCGCCGCAGCCCTACTTGCTCTGCAGCCCGCCCTGAACGCAGAAGAAACGGAGCCTGTTATGCTCAAAGACGATGCAAAATCCTCCGCCGCCGAAGCAACGACCCAAAAAGCCACCTTTGGTCTGGGGTGCTTCTGGTGCGGTGAAGCCATCTTCCAGCGCCTCGAAGGCGTCATCGACGTGCAATCCGGTTATACCGGCGGACACATCGACGACCCAACCTACAAGCAGGTTTGCTCAGGCAATAGCGGGCATGCCGAAGTGATCCAAATCACCTATGACCCTGCCAAAATCAAGTTCGCGACCTTGCTCGACACCTATTGGCTGTCGCACGACCCGACCCAACTTAACCGCCAAGGCAATGACGTCGGCACACAATACCGTTCCGCGGTGTTTTATCATTCTGAAGACCAGAAGAAAGACGCCGAAGCCTCCAAGGCGAAACTGAATGCGGCCAAAATATTAAAAACGCCGGTCGTGACTGAAATCACAAAAGCCTCAAAATTCTATTCCGCCGAGGCCTATCACGACGACTACTACAACAACAATAAAAACGCCCCCTACTGCCGATTCGTCATTGCCCCCAAGCTCAAAAAGTTGGGCATTGAATAACGACGCCACGTTGACGCCGGGGGGATGTCCAAACCTATGCCATCGATAACCACAGAGCCCGACCTGCAGCAGGACGATATTTCAGGAACCGTGGAGTCCGTGATCTACCGTAAGGAAGAAAGCGGCTACACGGTTTGCACCGTGCGCATCCCCGGCCGCAAAGACACCGTCACGGTCGTTGGCAAATGCGGCGCCATCTGGGTCGGCGAAACGCTGCGCTCCGAAGGCGTTTGGACGCGCCACAAATCGCACGGCTATCAGTTTCAAGCCAAAGAAATGCGCTGCATTGCACCGACGTCGACCACCGGCATTCAACGCTATTTGGCGAGCGGCATGATTCGCGGCATCGGCAAAGTGATGGCTGAACGCATGGTCGCAAAATTCGGCGACGACACACTTAAAGTCATCGAAAGCGAATCGGCGCGCCTTGAAGAGGTTGAGGGCATCGGCCCGACACGCCGCAATATGATCAAGGAATCGTGGATCGAGAACCGTGCCATCCGCGACATCATGATTTTCCTGCAAAGCCATGGCGTCGGCGTGGGCCAGTCGGCGCGCATTTACAGGCGCTACGGCAGCCAGGCCGTCGCCATCATCAGCGACAACCCCTACCGTTTGTGCAGCGACGTCTGGGGCATCGGCTTCAAGACCGCCGACGGTGTCGCCCAGAGCCTTGGCATCCCGCTCGAGTCAGAAGTGCGCGCGCGTGCTGGCTTGGTCTATGTGCTGCAAGTGGCAAACGACGACGGCCATTGTCACACCCTCAACGCCGAGTTGATTTTGCAGGCCCAAGATTTACTTTCGATCCCAGCGGAACGCCTCAAGGATGCACTGGCACACGAATTAAAGCGCGGCACGCTCATTCTTGAAGATAACCGCGTCTACCTGAAGGCCTTGTTCGACGACGAATGTGAAACCGCCGACCGCATCACGCGCATGCTGCATTGTGACCCTTCATTCACGCCCATTATGGTCGACAAAGCCATTCCATGGGCAGAGAAACGCATGGGCATTCATTTTGCCGACTTACAGACCGAAGCGCTTCACTCCGCGCTATCGAGTAAAGTGTCCATCATCACAGGTGGACCCGGCGTCGGTAAGACCACCATTATCCGCGCGCTGGTTGACGTTTACTTCAAACGCGACCTTAAAATCAGCTTGGCCGCACCAACCGGCCGCGCCGCCAAGCGCATGCAAGAAGCCACGCACCGACCCGCCATGACGCTGCATCGTCTGCTTAAATTCAATCCACACGGGGGCGGCTTTGAGCACAATGCCGACAATCCCCTCGACACGGATGTCGCAATCATCGACGAAGTGTCCATGATGGACCTGCCGCTGATGTCCAGCTTCCTCTGCGCCCTACGCCCCGACACGACGCTTATTCTGGTTGGCGATACAGATCAGTTGCCCAGTGTGGGGCCCGGCAACGTTTTGCGCGATTTGATTCAATCGGAACAAATTCCCTGCAAACGCCTCAACCAGATCTTCCGGCAGTCGCATGCCGGGCTGATCGTGCAAAACGCACACCGCGTCAATCAGGGCGAGTTTATTGAATATCCGCGTAGTGGTGCCGGCATCGATTCCGACTTCTATTTTATCGACAGCTCAGAACCTGAACAGGTCATCGAGCAACTGGTGACCCTCGTCACAAAACGCATCCCCAAAAAGTTCGGGCTCGATCCGATGACCGACGTGCAAGTGTTGAGCCCCATGCGGCGCAACCAGCTCGGCGCCGAGAACTTGAACGCCGTGTTGCAAGAAGCGCTCAACCCGATCGGCGATCAGGTCCAGAAGTTCGGCCGCTTTTACCGCCTCAACGACCGCGTCATGCAGATCCGCAACAATTATGACAAGGAGGTCTTCAACGGCGACATCGGCCAGATCACCGACGTGGATATGGAAGAACACTCTATCGTTGTCGACTTTGACGGACGTAAAATCACATACGAAGTCAGCGAATTGGACGAACTGATGCACGCTTACGCCTGTTCCATTCATAAATCCCAAGGCAGCGAGTATCCGGCGGTCGTCATTTTGATCACCACGCAGCACTTTAAAATGTTACAACGCAATCTGCTCTATACGGCAATCACGCGCGGCAAGAAGCTGGTCTGCCTGATCGGCTCCAGCAAGGCCGTCGGCATGGCCATCAACAACAACACCATTCGCCTACGCCGTACCAGCCTACGCCAGCGTGTCATCGCTGCGGTCGACGCGCAAATCGCACTCGAATCAGGGAACTAAATTTCATGCGGTTCAGACACCAACTGGCGGCCTGCGTGAGTGTGGCACTGAGTTTATGCGGCGCGCAGCGCATACAGGGCGAACCGGCACCACGCGCCTTACGCATTGGCGCTAGCTTTACGTCCACCCAAGGCGACGCTGGACGCTGGCACGCGACGTTCACCAAGGCGCTCGGCGAAAGAGGTGCTGCCGGGGTCGCCCTATCAGCAGAAAATGACGCCGACCTTCAAATCGATCAATGCGACTACCTCTTGCGACAGTCCATCGACGTGCTCGCCATCATGCCCGTCTCGCCAGCTGCGCTCACGGGCATCGTGGCTCGCGCGCATGCCGCAGGCGTTCCTGTGCTTGCCATGAACACGATGATTCCGAACTGCGAAATCGATCTTTTTGTCGGCTTTGACCTGGCAGGCTCAGGTGCCACCCAAATCGCGGCACTGGCCAGCCGACCCAAGAACGACATATTCATTCTTGGTGATACGGATGGGCGCGCCGCTCTGACCCACTACCGCGCGGGCCTGATTCGCGCCACGCAGGATCTCATGGTTCGCAAAGACGGACAGCTGCTGGGCCACGCATGGGTTGCTGACCGAAGCGTCGAAGCGGCGGATAACGCCGTGACCACTGCGATTCAGAAACACGGTCCACCGCATATCTTAATGGTGAGCCATTCGTCCCTCGCCGCAGGTGCCATTCAGGCGCTCATGCGCATCGGAAGCGACGACGAAACCTTTGTGAGTGGCATTCACCCCGACAGCGCCAGTTTTCGGCGCATCCTGCGCGGGCAGCAACACAGCAGTCTGCTGATGCCTTATGCGGAAGCGGGCCGACGCAGCGCTGATCTCGTGTATCGATTGGCGACGCGACGTGCGATCGACGTCAAAAACACGCAGCACAACGGCTTACTCGAAGTGCCGGTTGTCTTGCTCGATGCGGTTTTGGTCACGCGCGAAAACGCACGCGAAATGATATCGCGCGAGACCCTATATCCCGACACGCGGCTGGACTGACGAACACTACAAGCCAAGAGGGCATCTCACATGTTTCAAGCGGACAACAGCATTGCGGTCATGGTTGATATTCAGGAAAAACTCGTGCGCGTGATGCACGAACGCGAACGGCTCATCACACAGTCG
>JBLHHU010000267.1:0-4964 GCA_047615735.1 Kiritimatiellia bacterium
CCTTGTCGGTCACATCGCCCACCCCGTTTGGACCAACCATGCGGTGAATCGCAAGCGGCGACACCAGGTCACGGATCCGCATGTCGGTTTTCACCAAGGTCAAGATGTTCTTGGTCGCCGCGCGGTCCGGCGAGTAAGCCAGGGCGAGGACCAGCTCTTTGAGGTCGGCATCGTCCTCGGTCATGGCCGCAGCCTTCTCGATCGCGGCTAGGTTCGCCTCGCCACCGAACTGACCCAACACCCAAGCCAGGGAGCGACGCAGCGGGGGTTCGCTCGTTGGCAGCAGCGTGATTGCGGCCTTGCTGACGCGCGCAACATGTGCCGGGTCGTCGCGCTTCGAGAGCAACGCCAGTTCGGCGCCATGAAAATCGTCGTCCTCTTTCGCGACGCTGCGCATGAAGGCAAACACCGTCTTCAACTCCGCATTGCCGCCGATCGTAAACACCGTCTCTACCGCCGCCTTGCGCACGACGGGATCATTGTGCTTCAGGGCGGCTTTGGCGGATGACAGGGCCGCGGGGATCCACGAGCTGGCGCTCGAGGCTACTTTCTCTGCCGTAGCTGCCGACGCCAGAGCGTGGAGCATCCCTGCCGCATTCCAATTGCCCAGCAACCCGCTTTCGCGTGCCTGCGCCGCGTCGAACAGCTTGATCAACTGATCACCCGCCCCACCCTTCACCAGCTCTACGGCCACCTTGTCGGCATGTTCGCGGATGCGCCAGTGCTCATGGCCAAGGAACGGGCTGATGTCATCAAAGGCCTTGGCACCCAACGTCTCCGCCAGATGGGTCATCGCATAAATCTTGCGCCAATAGTTTTTGCGCTCGAGATTGTCCAGCTCCTTGCGGCAGAGCGCAAGCTGCGCCGCGCCATCGCCCGCCGCCGTCAGCTCGGACTGGAACATCTTAGCCACGTCCGGACCGACACTCGGCTGCACCGAATTATCTGTATCCTTCTCTATAATCTCAATCAGCAGGTTGATCGGCGTCAGAATCACCGGCCTTCCCTTGCCCATCGACTCGCTCAGCACCGTCAAGGGATTGTCCCACTGCCAGAGCAGTAGGTCGTCAAGAACGCCGCGATAATGTCCAGGCCCCTGCTTGACCAGCTTTGGTGTGATGAAGGCATCCTTGTAGCCCACCCCGCGACGCTTGATCCGTGGCAGTTGGCTACGCTGGACCAGGTTGAAGGCGTCGCCCTCAGGCGCTTCCCGATAGCCAAACTTACGCAGCAGGGCCTGTGCCTCCGCTTTGCGTGCGCCACCGAACATGGCGTCATTGATCTGCAGCTCCGCGGCAGAGAAGGTCACAGGCCCGGCAAGCTTGAGCAGCGCCTCTTTGTCCCAGCCTCGAGGCACCGTGCCCTGTGGATCCATCGTCACGATCTTCTCGAACGCATTGCGAACCAATTCCTCGTCATAGCCAACTTGAAACGGCTCAGTGCCCATTCTGCCAGCGCCCTTGAAGATGCTCTTGTCTCTATGGTGCGCGAAGAGCATGGCCTTCACGGTGTTCCGGACGTTACCGTTGTCCATCGTCATGCCGTCATAGTCATCAGCCGCAGCCTGCAACATGAGTATCTCACGCTGTTCGTGACCGGGTTCGGTCGCTTGGGCAATCGTGGCGATCGCATTCATTCTGACGAACTCAGATTTATCATTCAGCAACGGGACCACCTTTGACATGTTCGACAGGACCTCGTCCTTGCCACAGGCCGACAGCGCCAGGCAGGCGCCAGCGCGCATGCGGGCCTCCTCATCGCGAAGGAGTGGGATGACCTTCGTCAGGATATCCTTCTCACCAGCTGCGTAGCGTTTGCCGATCTCATGGGCTATCCCTGCCCGCTTCTTGGGGTAGAAATTGTCAAGCATGCCGATAAGGTTGTCCGTATCCCGCTCGCCCATCGGCAATCCGCGTAGCTTCAGCAACGCGGGCTCCTGAATTTGGCCGTTCATGGCCATGAGTTCATCAAGCTCCTCGTCGGTCATCCAGAAGTTCTCGTCCGCATCCTTGCCGGTAATCATAAGCTGCTTGAGCGGCGCGGAGAGGTGCATCGCCACAGTCGCGGTTGCGTTACGCATACCCTTGCCGCCGATGCCCGGGGCCTGCTCACCATGAAACACGAACGATCCGTCGTGACGACGCGAAAGTGTGTAGAAGTAGCGCATATTGCGCATGTAGGCCTGGACAGCATCAGGCCCCGCCATATGCGCACTGAGCGGCGTGTAGTACCACAACGTCGGACTGCCATGCCCGCCGCGGCGTGTGAAGGAGGCGTGGGCCGAGTGCATCGAGAAGTACTTCGCTTCGTACTTCATCCCAAGCGTGTAGAAGGCGTAGGCCGGACCGTAGTTCTTGCCGTTGCTGTCGTCTGATCCGTATGGCGAGTGGTATCCGTACGGGATACAGCCCTTGTCCACGAAGGTACGGAAGAAGCGTGTCGAGCGCGCGATCGCCGCATTGATCTCGGGATGCTCGATGCCAAACTTCTTGGCCAGCGTCAGCAGGAAGAAGCAACGTCCACCCGCGTTGTTCATGCCGCCGTAACCCGGGTTGTTGCGATGCAGCATCCCTCCATTAAACTCAGGAAACGCGAAGGTATGCCCCCAGGATCCGCCGCCATTCTGACCTAACGCCGCACAGATCGCGCGCTTACGTACTTCAGGCAGGATGAACTTGTCGCCGGTCGCGTCATAGTAGATGGCCATTTCGAGAAAATTAAAGCCGTGATGCCAGGATTGCATGCCGCGATACGTGACATCTTCAATCGAGCCCTTATGGTTCATATCCTGACAGATCCCGTTGCGGCCCGTTGTCGGCCGGCGGTGCACCCAGTCCTTGGCCAGAGCAACGTATTCGGGCTGGCCCGACGCGACCAGTGCCAGGACGTCCGGCCAGCTACCCTGATCCCGTTGCCTCGGCTTCGGAGGCTGCATGCGGGCCGCAATGATCTTGAGCGCGTTATCGCGGACCTTCGCAACCACGGGGCAGTCCCATGGCGAGGTCTCGCTGTAAGTGCCCAAAACCTCGAGCTTGAATGAGAAGTTGGTCTGCATGCCAACGATCGGAAATTCGTCGAAGGACATTTGCGCGACGGCGTGGGTCTTCTCCTCTTCATTTTCCCACGCGTAGATGTCACCACCCGAGTCGGCCTCCTTGAACATGGTGTCGATATCAACGCCGAATACGTCCTTGGCCGAGGTGCGTTTGACCCAGTTGCGGTCGCGCCAGACATGAATCGAGAGGTCGCCCTTGCCCGCTTCGCTCTCGGCGTCGATGATGGCATTGCCGACGATACGGTTCATATCGCCACCCACCACGAAATCCTTGCCCTGTACCCCGAGCAACACATCGCCCGGTAGCACCTTGCCGTGCGCAGGGGAGCCCGGCACAACCGAGACCACCTGCACCTGGTCGCCTGAGTTGCCGCCGTTCTTAATTCCGACGATGCCTACTGGGCCCATATTCCACATCACCGGGCCATGCTTACCGGGCTCGGGCAACGGATCGCCCTTGGTCAAGTCCGGCATCTTGGCGGGGCGCGACGGCCGGTCCTCATCCGGGCTGTGACCTAGCGCGGCCGCCTGCGCGGCGTCGGCGTCGCGTTCACGGGCCTGCGCGACGGGGAGCGTTGTCAGGAATAAGACGGCCAGGGCTGAAGCCATCGCTACCGTGGCTCCTGAAAATGGGTTTGGTTGCTTTTTCATCAAATTTCCTCAGTTTCCTTGTCGAATGTAGTCGGGAGCTATCGAACGAGCCCCACTCAACCTGCTTTTGTCACCAACACGACGCCGGTCGCTTGGCCGAGACGCTCAAATGCCTGCAACGTCTCTTCCGCCAACGGCGTTTCCAGGTTCCATATTACATTTACATTCTGGCGTACCTGCGCGCGGCCAGCCTTGCGCTCTCCGAGCAGCGCCATCATCCGCGCCAGCAGTGATTCCGCACGTGCCGCGGAATCCACCACGAACGAACTGCGACCATACCAGAGCGTCTCGAAAATAAAGTCGTCGTCAACCGGGTGGTCAGCGGTGACGTGAATGATGTCCATAGGCATACGCTCAGGCCTTGATATACGCCAGAGCTGTTCAGGAACTTGTCCGGCCGCCGCTTCATCATCAGTGACATAGAGGAAGGTGTCCCCCTTTTGCGCCAGCCACTCCAGCTCCTCCTGAATGGTCCGCCGCGGTGTTGACAGCCAGGTCTGAACGGTTTCAGCGGGCGTCAGGCTATTCGCCCACCGACTCGGCAACGGTAATGGGAAATAGGCGTCGTTGTAGCAATTGACGCGCTTTAGATAATCGACCACCACGACACCTAGCCCGATCAAAATCAGCCAACGGATCAACTTTAAATTGTAGCCATCCAATCGGTTCGCCAGCATCATTTGCTTCTCGGGCATCATGATGGGTTCGGCCGCCGACGCCTCAACGGCCTCAGTCGCCATGCCCTCTTCTTTCTCACGACTCGTATCGAGCATGGCCTCTAGGCTGTCGTCTTCCGTCGACGTCTGTGAGCGTGCCTTTTTCTCTTTTTTCCAGTCGGGTGCTACAGATTCATCGAATGTGGCCATGTATTTTTTATCGGCATCGTCCATACCACCCTCATCAAGAAAGTCAGAAGCCCCGTCCTCGGCAAAGCGCACCTGCGCCACTTCGCCAGCCCGAGACTGCTCAGCCGCCTTACGCGCCGCCGCTTGGCGGGCCTGTGCCGCCGCAATTTCTTCACTGCGATCGATCTGGATTCTATTGACGTAGGTTTTGGAATTAATCGTGGCAAACAGCAGTGCAGCCAGGCCCACAATCACGGCAACGTGACAAAGCCAACGCCGCGGACGCCGAATGGCATGTATGATCCACAAGATGGGCACGACGAGCCAGAGTGCGATGCTGAGGTAACCGGCTATGCTGAAGTAGTTGGAAATCATATGACAGCCTCCAAACACCCAAATACCCAAATACCCAA
>JBLHHU010000268.1:0-4957 GCA_047615735.1 Kiritimatiellia bacterium
TCGTTCTCACCACCAAGCATCATCGTGGCTACTGTTTGTGGCCCACAAAAACAACCGACCATTCAATTCAGCAAAGCAGTTGGAAAGACGGTAAAGGTGATGTGGTTGCGGATTTGGCGGCCGCTTGTCAGGAATACGGGCTGAAAATGGGGGTCTACATTTCGCCGTGGGATTACCACCATCCGACCTATGGCACTGCGGCCTACGATGATGTTTTCAAGGCCCAACTTCGCGAGCTGTTGACGGGATATGGTGAGGTGGCTGAAGTTTGGCTCGATGGCTACTACGGCGCGCAGCCGGCGACAATGCAGGACTACGACTGGCAAGGTTACTACGACCTGATTCGAGAGTTGCAACCGAACGCCGTCATCGCAATATGCGGCCCGGATGTGCGTTGGGTTGGTAATGAAGACGGATTCGCACGTGAATCTGAATGGAGTGTGGTGTCCGCGCGATCGTTCGATTTCGAAAACGTGACCAATAAAACGGAACGGCTGCTTGGGTTTGACCGCATGGAAAAGGATCTGGGGAGTCGTGCAGACATCAAAGATGCCGAGGCACTGATTTGGCATCCATCCGAAGTCGACGTGTCCATTCGTCCCTCTTGGGACTATAAGCCGGGCGAAGATCTGATGGTGAAGTCGCTCGACGCCCTGCTCGACATCTACTATTGGTCGATTGGGCGGAATTCTGTGTTGCTGCTCAACCTGACCCCGAGTCCGCAAACGGGGCGCATACCTGACCCTGACGTCAAACGGTTGATGGAACTGCGTGCCGTGCTTGATGCGACCTTTGCGACCAACTTGGCGCACGGCGCAAAGGCCGTAGCGTCGCATGTGCGCAACGATGATGATGCGTATGGGGCGCACAACATCGTCGACGGAAATCCAAACACGTTCTGGGCGCCGGACGAAGGCGTCACGACGGCGACGCTGACGTTTGATCTCGGCGGCCCGAAGACATTTAATCGCGCTATGCTGCAGGAGTACATTCGTGAAGGGCAGCGCATCGAGAAATACCAACTGGAAGGCTGGCACGAGGGTGCATGGCGCCCCATTGCACGCGGAACGACGGTTGGCTACAAGTGGCTGTTGCGCTTCGGCACGGTGACCGTTGATAAAGTGCGTCTGCGCATCACCGCATCGCGTGTATGCCCAACCTTGAAAAATTTTGGTCTTTTTCTCGAACCGCTGCCCAGCGTCGCAGCGGACAACCTCCAGAAGTGAGAATGAATATGAATAACAGAAGTCGTTCGCATGCGGGCTTTATTTATCTTTTTGCCGCCGTTGTTCTGATGGGGAATTTCGTTTCTGCTGAAGACTGGAAGCCGGCGCCGAGTGCGTTTGGGATGACGCGTTGGGCTGCTGAGGTGTCGCCGCAGAATGTGTTGCCGGAGTACCCGCGGCCACAAATGGTCCGCGACGACTGGTTGAACCTGAATGGCGTTTGGGATTACCGCCTGGACGCGCGTGATGCGATGCGGGCAACGACTTATGACGGCAAAATCCTGGTGCCGTTCCCAATTGAAGCGCCGCTTTCTGGCGTGGGTCAGATGATCAACGCCCTGCCGGATCGTACCTATGACAACACGCGCATCTGGTACCGCCGTTACTTCGATGTTCCTGCGGACTGGCGTGAGCGGCGCGTGCTGTTGCATTTCGGTGCTGTGGATTGGGAGGCAACGGTCTATCTCAATGGTAAAGCGCTCGGTGTGCATCGTGGCGGCTATGACGAATTTTCATACGATGTAACGAGCGCACTTATTTCTGGGGCACCCAATGAGCTGGTGGTCGCGGTCTGGGATCCTACGGTTCAAGGTGGGTACCCCCGGGGAAAGCAAATCGATAACCCGCACGCGATTTACTACACGCCCTGCTCTGGTATCTGGCAAACGGTCTGGCTTGAGCCCGTCGTGCCATCCTATATTTCGGCGTTACATATTCATCCTGACGTCGATGCAGCTTCGGTTTACGTCACACCTCAGATTGTAGGCCCGGTCAAAACCGTTCGTGTGAAAGTGCTGCAAAACGGGAAAACGATAGCCCGGGCAAAGGGTAAACCCGGCGAAACCCTTGCCCTGAAGATTAAAAAACCGGCCTTGTGGTGGCCGCACAGCCCACATCTCTATGATCTCGTCGTGAGCGCGGGTAAGGATGAGGTTAAGAGCTACTTTGGCATGCGCAAGGTGTCGGTCGGGCCAGACAAGGATGGCATCACACGGATTCTTTTGAACAATACCTTTATCTTGCACCATGGCGTGCTTGATCAAGGGTACTGGCCGGATGGGAACTATACCGCCCCAACGGATGCGGCTTTGCGCTATGACATTGAGGCGATCAAGCAGTTGGGCTTCAACATGAGTCGCAAGCACCTCAAGGTCGAACCGCAGCGTTGGTATTACTGGGCCGACAAGCTTGGACTGCTGGTCTGGCAGGATATGCCCTGCACGGGGGATGGCATTCATGCCAAACCGCCGACATTCACGACGCCGGAAGCCGAGCGCCAACAACAATACGGCGTGGAGTTAAAGGCGATGATCAATACCCGCTTCAATCATCCCTGTATCGTCTCATGGGTCGTCTTTAACGAAGGCATGGGGCTGCACAATTCCAAAGGGTATGATCTCGATGATGGTATTCGAGATTTCATGCGCCGCATGACGATGATTGCCGAGCAGGACACGACGCGCGCGATCAACGCCGAAAGCGGCGCGCCGTTCGGTGCCTATCAAGGTTGGAATGTTCTAGATATTGGGCTGGGCCAAGTCATGGATGCGCACTGCTATGGAACAACCAACTGCATTACACCGACAGCGAAGCGCGCCAGCGTCATTGGTGAGTACGGGTATTCAAAGTTTCTTGATGCGGCCGACAAGTATCGTCCTTTGGTGAAAGACCCCGGCGTTAGTGGGCTTGTCTGGACGCAGGTCAGCGACGTCGAAAACGAAAAGAACGGCCTCATGACATACGATCGCAGCGCCTTCACGGAAGATGCCGCCGCGATTCGAGCAAAGAACGCGCTATTCGAAGCGGCCATGCGCCCCGACCGCTGATCCGTTAGAACGAAGAATTCACCACGCGACAGATCCACAACCAATCAAGAAGAGATTCCACAGAAGGTCGCAAAGGACACAAAGCTTATTCTCTGAAGGCGTGTTTTGGCCTTCGGCCGAAGCGCCAGCCTCCGACGGGACAAGCTTTGTGTCCTTTGCGACCTTCTGTGGAATTCCTGTGGCCAGCTCTGTCGCTGTAACGCGTCAGAGCTTTCCTCTTGTGGACACGGCGACACCGCTTTTGCAGAGCCCGAGAGCCACGACTGCATCTTCGCTCACGTTTCGCGCTGTGAAAGCACGTATTCGATCAAAACAGCCTCTGAAGAAAAGCGGTGTCGACGTCCTGCGCTCGCAAGCTCGCTTCGAACTCTGCCACCGCAATCCAAAATTGCCCGTCAAAGATAGCGTGCTTTCAGCGCTATGACGCGGGCGCGGTCAGGACCTTGGTTAAACGTTTCTTTTTGCCGGGCTTAAGTTTGACCGCTACGCTGTTGTTTTTGTAGCGGACGGTACATTCCGTTCCGCTCACGTTGCGAATGGTGGCGGCGCACAGTTCGCCGTCATGCCATTCGATATCCAGCTCAAAGCCGCCGCGTGCGCGTAATCCCTGAACGTGGCCTGCAGGCCATGCTGCGGGAAGGGCGGGCAGCAATTGAATTTCGCCAGCGTGGGATTGCAGCAGCATTTCGGCGATGCCGGCGGTGGCGCCAAAGTTCCCGTCGATCTGGAAGGGTGGGTGGGCGTCGAGCAGGTTCTGGTAGATGCCGCCACCCTTGGCGTAATCGGTGCCCGTGCCGCCAACAACGCGCATTAGGTTGCGCAGCAATTTGTAGGCGTGGTCGCCGTCCAGTAGACGCGCCCAAAAGTTGATGCGCCAGGCCATGGCCCAGCCGGTGCTCTCATCCCCACGGGCGGCCAATGATTTTCCGGCGGCCGCGGCCAGGTCCGGTGTCGTCACGGGTGAAATTTGGCGGCCGGGATGCAACGCGAACAGATGTGACACGTGCCGATGCTTGTCGTTGGGGTTATCGCGGTCGCTGGCCCATTCCATAAGTTGTCCCCAGCGGCCGATCTTTGGTTTTAAAAGGTTCTCGCGCATCGCGATGACGGTTTCGCGATAGTCCTCGTCCAGCCCAAGGGTGAGCGATGCTTCGATATAGTTGGTAAACAGATCCCAGGCAATCTCTTGGTCGTACGTCACGCCGGGTTCTTCGGGTCCTTGTTCAGGCGACCATCCGTCAGGTGTCACTAGCATGCCATTGGCGTCCTTGATCAGGCGATCTTCCCAGAACTCGCAGATTTCCTTTAAGACCGGGTAGGCAAAATCCTTCAGATAGGTTTTGTCCATGCCAAAGGCGTAGTGTTCCCACAGGTGCTGACAATACCAGGCGCTACCGGGCGGGTTCCATTTCCAGCTGGCACCGCCATAGATGTTGTTTTCTGTTTGGACCGTCCAGCCGCGTGTGCTCTTTGGGTACTGTAGCCGCGTGGCCTTTTTGCGAACCTCGCGTTGGTTGTTGATGTAGTCGAGAAAGGGGACATGGCATTCGGCCAGATTGGCGATTTCGGCCGGCCAGTAGTTCATCTGGAGGTTAATGTTGGAATGATAGTCCGAGCGCCAGGGGGGGGTGTTGCTTTCGTTCCAGAGTCCCTGCAGATTGGCGGGCAGCCCGCCCTCTCGTGATGCGCTGATCAGGAGGTAGCGTCCGAACTGGAAGAAGAGTTCTTCGAGTTGGGGGTCTTTCCCTCCCTTGGCATAAGCGAAGAGGCGTTTTTCGGTACTCAATTTGGCGGTCGTTTCGTCGGTCTTGCCGAGATGCAGGTCAACACGGTTGAATAGGTCTTGGTAATCGTCGATGTGTGCCGCACGCAGCTTCTTGTACGACTTGTCCGCCGCGGCATCGG
>JBLHHU010000269.1:0-4956 GCA_047615735.1 Kiritimatiellia bacterium
GCATTGCGCTAAACGATGGGACAACGGTAAACGAATCCGATGCGTACACATCTGGCACGGCGCCTTGCGCAACGCATATCCAAGGGTGGCAGACAGGTTTGTCGATTTGCTACGACTTGCGTTTCCCAGAACTTTTTCGATCACTTGCAAACACGGGCCTGGACTTGATTCTTGCACCCTCCGACTTCACAGCCGCGACCGGCAAGGCGCATTGGGAAACACTGTGCCGCAGCCGGGCCATTGAAAACCAGTGCTACCTCGTGGCGTCGAATCAGTGCGGACATAACCGTGTCACAGGCGTGGCCAGCTATGGACACAGCATGATTGTGGACCCATGGGGTGATATTCTAGCGCAGGCAGGCGATCAGCCATGCACGCTACGGGCAACGCTGTCTTTGAAACGCATACAGAGCGTCCGTCAACAACTGCCAGCCTTGAAACATCGTCGCCTGAATTAGAACGGGCTACGCGTCCTTGCTCTTCGTTTCACCAGCCCCACCGAAGCGTGAAATGGCATAGGTGACGCCGAAACCAAACAGAATCAGGCCCGCTGCGCCTGCCCACTGCCCACCTGTTGGCGAGAACCGCCGAGTCGGATAATCTTCTGGGTCAATTTCGGCCAACGTTTCTAGCGTCACGACCTGCCCTTTGACAACGTCGCCAGGGTCGGGCGCCGCGCCTCTTTGAAACGGCCAGAGCCCAACAACAGCACCTAACAACAAGCCCAGCAGAACACCCAACGTGGCCTTTTCATAGCGCCGCAGCATCAGTCGCAACACGTTGCTCACGCCGACAACACCGACAACAACCCCTAGGCCAACGGGTAACACCAAACCGATACCGACCTCCATGACGACGGTCATATCCGCGGCCTTGAGACCTTCCTTCAGGGTATCAACCCCCGAAAGAATGGGCACATAAACGCCCATGACCAAAAGCAGATACCCACCACTGACACCAGGCAGAATCATCGCGCTGGCACCGGCCACGCCAGCCAGCAGTAACATGGCCCAGCTGGCATCGTCCCCACCCTGAGCACCGGAGCCGCTTTGCTGGACCCAAGCGAGAACAGCCATACCCAAAAACCCGAAAACAACGCCAACCCAACAGGATCGACTCGGTTTCCCAATCATCCCCCACACGATAGGAACGCCACCTAAGGTCAATCCTATGAACAGACTGTACATCACCCAGCGGTGGTCAATAACCAGTTCTTTGATCGTGCCAGCAAGCAACAAGATACCCAACACGGCGGCGACGACGACACAACCAAGAACCACAATCGATCGCAGTTTGAATTTCAGCGTCGTCAACTCGGCAATGCCGTTGATAAAAAGTGGATAAACGCCCGTGGCCAGTAGCATCGTACCGCCGCTGATTCCAGGAACTAGGTTTGCGAGCCCCATAAGAACCCCGCCGACAATGGCGCGAATGACGAGGAGCGGCATAGGTGCTTCGGGTGCTTCGGATAAACTGGGGCTGTTACTCACGATCATGTCCTTTCGATGACTTAATTGGTTCGCGAGCATACATAGAGCGCCCTGCAGACTCAATCCTGAAGACCGTAAAACCGCTGGCTCTAATATGAAGTCGTCGCGCGACGTTATGCTGGTATAGGATAGCGACATGATTTCGAGACACGTTTTTATAATATTGGCATTAACAAGCAGTGCCTTTGCCCAGAATGACAGCGTCGGGCTCACGTCCAGCACGCCAGCCCCCGTCCACCTTTCCTTATCCCTGCGCTACGAAGTGGATGCAGCCCTAAATCGTTCGCTAGATTGGCTGGCCGCCGAACAGAAGGAAAATGGGTCGTGGTCATCGCCCAAAACACCCGCATTGACGGGTCTGGCACTGTGGGCTTTCACGCGCAGTGAACACCCTGACTCGCCCAAGCTCATCGAAAGCGCGCTCAATCACATTCTTTCCTGTCGTCAAAACGATGGCGGCTTCTACGTTTCGAACGATGCCAGCGGCGGCGGAAGTCTCGCCAGTTACAATACGGCAATCTGTATGACGGCGCTCTATGCCGCGGACCGCGATGAACTTACGCCGCACCTTCTACGCGCTCGCGATTATGTTGCGCGAGCGCAACACTACGGTGCAGATGCCTATCACGGCGGATTCGGATACGACACCCCATCCGGGCGGGCTTACACGGCGCTCCTTTCGGCTTTTCATACGGCGCAAGCCATGCACGCAACCAGCGGCACGGAGACAAATCGTCCCGTAGGGAAACGTGTCGACATCAACTGGACCGACGTTGTCGAACGCATTGAACAGCCCGGGCTCGACGCGCTGACGAATACGCATAACATCGCCACCAACGCCATCGCGCTACGACGTTACGGCAGCATGACCTATGCGGGTTTACTGGCCATGATCTACGCGAACATTTCCCCAGAGGATGTGCGCGTGCGCTCAGCACTCGACTGGTGCATGAAACACTGGTCACTCGACGAAAACCCCGGCATGGGAAACGACGGACTCTATTTCTTTTACAACGTTCTGGCGCGCGCCTTGGATGCGGCCGATGTGGACTACATTCGACTCGAAAACGGAACAGACCTCGATTGGCGGGAAGCGTTGGCCAATAAGTTGCTATCCCTTCAAAAGATCGATTCACGAGGCCGCGGATACTGGCAGAACACGGATACGCGCTACTGGGAAAACGACCCCGTCCTCGCAACGGTCTACAGCATCCTTGCGCTGCAGCTGTTGTAAACCAATCCACCCTAATCTAATGGTGATCACCTCTGAAGTAGGGCCTTTTCTCGAGCGAGGAGCCTGCGACGAGTGGGGAAATGGCCCAGCACCAATGCAAGCATGGGCAGGCTCCGCGTATCATCACCCGAGGCCTGAGCGGGCAGAGCACGAGGGGCCATTTCCCCACTCGTCGCAAGCTCCTCATTCGAGAAAAGGCCCTACTGGCCCAGCGGATCGTCTACAACATCCTTGCCCTACAACTCCTATAGACCAATCCTCCCTCATCTAGTGGTGATCACCTCTGAAGTAGGGCCTTTTCTCGAGCGAGGAGCCTGCGACGAGTGGGGAAATGGCCCAGCATTAGAACGGCGAGCTACCACGCCGTCGAATCACGATCTGGTCAACCGCTGCACGCGGGGAAAGCCCTAGCAGATAATCGACAGCCCCAGCGACGTCCTCCGGCGCCAACAACGACTCGGGCTCCAGATCCGGACGCGCATCACGAACCATGGCCGTATCGACCCCACCCGGCAGAATCGCACTAACGCGAACCCCAAGCGCTTGTGCTTCAACCGCCAGCGACTTCGTCAAGCCCATGACACCGTGTTTTGACGCCACGTACGCCGATTGAAGCGGATACCCTTTCTCGGCGACGACACTGGCAATATTAATGATGACGCCTGAACCGCGGGCGCCCATGGCTCGCATGGCTTCTCGACAACACAAATACGTACCCCGCAAGTTCGTATTCAAAACAAGATCCAGATCTTCTGTTTTAGCTTCGGCCAACGGCCCGAAACGCCCGACGCCAGCATTGTTGATCAGGACATCAATAAATCCGTCGTTAGCCAGAACCTGCTCAAAGAGTGAAACAATCGAAGCTTCATCTGAAATGTCGGTTTGAATAACCCGCGCAGTTCCGCCATTTCCCACAATTGTCTTTGCCACGTCCTGCAGAGACGCAAGCGTTCGCCCCGCCAAGACCACTTTAAATTTTTGATCTGCAAGCAGGAGAGACACGGCGCGACCGATTCCTCCCCCTGCCCCTGTGACCACAGCGACACATTGATTCGAACCAGACTCTTTCACGTTGCTTCTCCGCCTCAATTTTCACATAATTTAGACACGCTCAGTTGCCGCCAAAGACCCGTTCGAACGGGCATATGGAATTGTTGCCTCTACCGAGACGACACTCAAGCCAAGTATGGATATTTTCAAAAAAATAAGACTGAGTATAATTGCCTTTCTAATCATTCTGCCAAGCTTGACGTTTGCGGATATATTTCAGGATTTCGAAGCTTGGACGACAACCTTTTCATTTGGCACGACCACCAATGCTGACGGATGGATAATTGTCGACGGGACGATTCGCCAGAACTTCATTGGCTATGGGCAGCCTCGTGACTTGAAGTGCGCTTGGCTAAACGACGTTGACGTTAATACCAATAGCCATCTACAGACGGTCCTCTTCCCCACAGGCATTGACACTGTCCATTACTATGCTCGCAACCGAGCAGGGTCACCCGGTAACGCAGAGATAGCGCTTCAGACATCCACCGACCTTGTTTCCTGGGTCACGCATCATCTGCAAGCGGTTTTCGATGATGACTGGCAATCATTCACCAACACCGTAGAAGAACCCAACCCGGTATACCTCCGATTTCTAAAAACACAGGATAGCCTGTCCGATCACTATCTCGGACTCGATGACATTGCCGTCATTGAAGCACCCGGCCTGTTTCTATCCAGCCTGAGAACGAGCCCTTCACAGCCAGAACTGGGTGATTCGATCGACATCCTTATCGACGTCAACGCCGGATCAAGCATTTCGAACATGACCCTGAGCGCATTTTATCGACAAGGCGAAGCCGGATCATACGCCTCGGCTCCGATGGTGCAGTCCACCGGCAACACCTACCATTTGAGCGCCCCTATCCCCAATATTGGAGGCGGGTTCTTTAACTTTTATATTGAGGCCAATTTCTGGACGGGCGATGCGCAAGTGCTCTGGGAACCGCCCTTGGGCCCCGCCGAACCAGCATCGCGTTTCGTCGAAAGCCCGATCGCTAATCTGTATGATCGCCAGCTTTTCCCATCCAGCAGAATGACCCCGCTGATCATCTCGGAAATCATGTACCACCCTGCCGATCATCCTAGCGGCGCAGATCATGCCTTCATCGAACTCTTCAATACGGAGCACGTCCCTCACTCGCTTAGTGGTTATCGATTGAGTGGCGACATTGACTTCAC
>JBLHHU010000270.1:0-4886 GCA_047615735.1 Kiritimatiellia bacterium
GGCGAAAGACCTCTTCGCCCTTTACGTACAACGTGCGTGCGGCACCCTTGAGATGGGTGCTGATTGCGGCTCTGGGCGCCGCAACATTGCGCTCGCCATTCAGGTTATTCCTGGCGGTTCGGTGAGCATCGGCAATCCATGAATCCATATCGGGGTCGCCGCCCTTGTCGCCGACAAACCTGAACCGTTTGAGAACCTGGTCGCCATTATAGACCGTCATCGTGAACCCGTAGATACGGCTTTCGTACTCCTTGCGATTATGCAGGTTGACGGCAGTGATAGCGACGGGTGCAGCGAAATCGAAACGCACATAGGGGTCGTCGCTGTTTTCCCAAGTATGTCCCATCGTGTCCATGCGTCCATCCACAAGCATAGCCGCGCTCATCGACGCGTTGTAGTCTGTTGACTGGCGCGCCTTGGCCTGTTGCGCGACATTCTTGTCTCCGGCGAAGATTTCAACTTCCATCAAATTGAGGGTACCGGAGCCCTTCTTTGCAATTTCGATTCGCGTCGCCATGATGGGCCCTGAATCCTTGAATGAAGCGCGGAAAACGCCTTTCTGCATTTTTAGGTCGTCGATCGTTATTTCTGGCCGGGTAGAACTACCGTACTTTTTGTAGTTCTCTATTACGTCCAAGACAGGTACGCCTTTTTCTTTGCCTATCCACGAAGCAGCGGACACAGCCTCCAGACGTACACGCCCGTGCGTATCTGCTGCTGCAGCCAGTAGCATCTCCTGAGCGCCGGGCACATGCATATTGTAATGCAACACATTCACGGCGGCTGAACGCACTTTCGGGTCTTTCGATGCCAGGCAGTGTTGCAATAGTGCCGCGTCGACGCGGTTAACGCCCCAACTCGTCCATAGTCCTTCAAGCACGTGATGGTCATAATCAGGATCCGCTTTATCCAGCCCGGCGACCCACGTCGTAATGGCGGGCAAGACCTCGGTTGCAGCATGTTCTCTTAACTCGCGACGGCTACGGTAGCGTGTTCGATATTCAGGCAGTTTCAGGTTGTCCAACAAAACCGAAATACTGGCGCCGTCAACGTCGGCGGGTTTAACGAGAGGCCGACTCGGGTAGGTAATGCGGTAAATTCGGCCATGATTGTGATCACGATTCGGATCGCGGGCGCTGTGCTGCATGTGCCCGATCAAGGCGTTTTGCCAATCAATCACGTAGAGCGATCCGTCAGGTGCAAATTCAAGATCCACGGGGCGAAAGTTTCTATCGGTCTCCGAAACCAAGTCATACCGGTGCTGCATGGTGTATCCCGTTCCGACTTCAATCACCTTGTGCTGCTTGATTCCCTGAAACCCGATGTTGTTGCAGTACAGCACATCGCCCTGCACCTCATCGGGGAAATGACGACTTTCAATGAACTCCAAACCGGATGTTGGGCGCGCCTTTCCACTAGTCAGCAGATCTTTGGTCTGCATGTTGAACCCATATTGCGGTTTCACACGGTAGGGCGTCATCCAAGAGAGTGCTGTACCCGAGGTGTGCAAAAAGAAGCCCTGACCCCAACGATCAAACGCCATGCCCCATGGGTTAGGAATGGCAACCTGCAAGGCACGCTCCAGGCGATGGCGTTGCGGGCTGTAGCGGAAAAAGCCACCATCGGAGCCTCGAACGGTTCCATAGGATGTTTCGACGTTCGAATTCAAAAACACGCCCTCACCCATAAAAAACGCACCTGATGGATCTGCAACAAATGCGCCGATGGCATGGTGCGTATCGTGGTCATCAAA
Organism: Kiritimatiellia bacterium; assembly: GCA_047615735.1. Classification (GTDB taxonomy): domain Bacteria; phylum Verrucomicrobiota; class Kiritimatiellia; order UBA8416; family JAIOPI01; genus JAPKCZ01. The sequence goes on from JBLHHU010000270.1 coordinate 1,754, forward strand.
ACCACTCATGACGATCACCTTTTCGTCGGCATGATCATCCCCGTCGTTGTCCTTCAGCAGAACAAGGTCCGTCCCTTGGGAGACATAAACCCCTTCAGGTGCGAACTCGAAGCCAATGGGGAGGCTCAGGTCATCCGAAAAAACCGTTTCTTTGTCAGCTTTGCCGTCACCTGTCGTATCTTCATAGATCAATAATTTATCGGCAGGCTTCGGGTCGCCTGGTCGCCAATGGGGGTAAGAAGGCATGACGGCAACCCACAGACGCCCACGGTTGTCGAAGCCCATTTGCACGGGATTGGCAAGGTTTGGAAACGTTTCTTCCGAGGCGAACTGTTCGACCTTATAGCCTTCGACAAGGTGCAGATCAGCGGCACCCTTTTCTGCTGGGCTGTACGTGGTCTTACCACGGAAGTTCGTAGCAACAGGAGGCAGATCCCCTGTCGTGGCATCGGCAGCGGCCAAGTCGAAACGTTTACCGCGGCTTACGGCCCAGATCGCCTGGTCACGTACATCCGTCATCTTGCGTACTTTGGCGAATTCCGCGGGATAGTTTTGTGGGCCGAAAGGATTGTAGCGACGTCCATAGACGTGCACGCCATTCGGAATTTTGAAATCATGATGCCAGACCCAGTTCTTTTCCATAACCGCGTCATGAATCGCCTTCTGGAATTTTGCGGCAACCGCTGCATGTTCTCCGAAAATTCCATTGGCCAAAATCGGCGCTAGTTTGACGTAGCCGGCGTCGTTTAGTTGTGACCCATCAATTGTAAGTTCAACGTTGCTACTATCGAACCAGCGTTTACTTGGCGTAAAGGCATCCACAAACACGACATTATTTTTGGCCGCGACCTTCTTCATGGCTTCGCTGTAGATCTGAAGGTTTACATTCGCAAGCAAACCGTTCGGCACGTCATGCGTGGCGGATAAATCCTGAAAGGCAATTGGTGACACGAGGGCCAGTTGCGGGGCTTTCGTTCCATTATACTTTTGACGCAGCGTGTGTTTTACAAAGGCATCCAATTCGGCCGAGAAATTTGCGAGACCGGCTTGACCTTCGAACGATTTAACATTGCCAAAAAAGGCGAGAACAACATCTGCTTTATGGCGCGTAATCCATTGATCCGGCGTTTCGTTGTGACCACTACCCGCCCCTTGTGTCAAATTTGGGCTAAACGCGTCGGCACCGGGAAACGCCCAGTGCTTGGCATTCGGTCGTGCCGAATGCGGTCGAAAACCAGGCGTGTTCCCGCCATCGCACATATTGCGGATCGTGAGATTTTTTTGCGGGTAACGACAATGCAGTTCCGTTTCAAAATGCCCAGAATTCATCATGCGAGAACCGAGATTGTTTCCAACCAGAACGATATGGGCCCCATTCTCGAGACGCAGGCGAGCCGGCTCCTCTGCATGCAGGCAAGAACAAGCCACGACGGCCATGAGCAGGGTCAATAATCGAATGCGTATCATAATCAAATTCCTCAAATTTGTGATCAGGTTGAAAACGGTTGGCTTTAAAACGAACAAGCGTAAAGCGTCGAGGAATATCGACACCGCGTCAACCATCTATGCACCCAAACGTCAATTCGGGTGCCTCGTAAATGCCATTAGAGACCCTGACATCTGTCACGCGCGCCTGAGGTGGCAGCGCCGCCCGCTTCAGGGGCATTCGTGCATACAAGATTCTCAACGGGTGATTATGCTCCAAGTAACTAATTGAACGCCCCAGATCAAGCGCGGCTTCAGCCGTCGCCTGACGCTGGTTGTTGGCTGAAAAGCCTCGATTGACAAGAAGAGTTTGCAGTGTGAACCATTATTCCGCTATGCACGCTATAGAAAGAGGAGCCCGCAAGTTCCTCTATACTTTGCTGCAGAGACAACAAACGCGGCCCAACCCCGGATGGCGGAATGAGCCGCAGTTCAATGCGGACAATCGATTAGTCGAAGTAGAAGCGAACGCTGAATAGGATACGGAATTCGTCATCCTGCAATTCTCCGTCTTCACTGTCGACGTAGATGTCATCCGTGGCAACAAGGTAGCTACCGTTCACGGCAAGAGCGACGTCGTCGCGGATGAAGTACTTCACGCCACCACCTACGGAAGCTACTGCGGCATCGGTGTCGAGATCGCTATCGTCGGCTTCGGCATCTGCCCATAGAACGCCGGCGCTCAGGAACGGAACAAGGGCCGAATCAAGGACCAGGCTGTACTCGGCACGGACTCCCAACTCGGTGCTCATATAGCGATCGTTGTCGAGTAATCCAGCGACCAACGCAACTTCGATGCCGTCGGCGACGAACTGGCCGTAGGCGAGCTGTAGTTGTACTTTGTCAGCCATCACATCGATGGATCCTGCACCTTCAAGAACCTTGGTTCCCTTGTCCAGATTCGGAGTAAAACCGCTAGATTCCTTTTCAGCGGCGAACGCCGAACCCGCCAACATGGCTGCGACTGCAAACAATAACCAATTCTTACTCATCTTTTTTCTCCTCATGTTTTGTTACCTTTCTCGACATGGGAAAGAACCACTCTTTCCGCAACCGGTGACTCTACATGCATATAAAGTCGGTTAATCGCTGAAATCCTTACAATACGCATTTGTCCTCTCTTTCAACGGCTAACTAGTTATTAACCAGATCCGGTTATCCACGGATATTTCGTGGATAACCAATTTCACGCCGCCCTTTCTCTCCCCGTTGATAACTCTTGTCCCGTCGCCTACACATTAGCTATCGGTGGTCTAATAGACCAGAGATTATGCCTCTCAATTGGTTACTTGGAGCAGAACAACTCGTAGAGCGTCCCATTGGTTCCTTTGCTCCAAGTAACACGTGGGGAACTGGAATACTGCGTCTGCCGCCCGAGATTGAGAACGGCGCCCACACAATAACAGCGCCTCCGGAGCGTTCGCGGGTCATCCAACCCGTTACCAGCACCGGAGGCGCCTATGCTTTTTGTCCTGCATACGGCAGGAACGGGATTCTGTCCGGGTCAGCAGATCCGCGTCCGCTGGATCTGGTGAGCTGAGGGCAAGCAAGCCCGGAAGCCAATGTTGTTGTTGGCGTTGTTCGGGTTGTTGTTGTTGCGATTGCCAACACGGCTGTTGTTCGCGGTGTTGTTCCAACTGCCGCCGCG
>JBLHHU010000271.1:0-4849 GCA_047615735.1 Kiritimatiellia bacterium
AGCCGGGGGCGTCGAACCCTACTTGGAACACCTCTCCTCGCTGCGGAATGAGAAAGTGGTGCGTGCAGAAATCGAAGCGAAGTTGGATGCATCGGAGGGCGTGGAACGTGCGAAGCTTCTGGACCAGCTGATCCAGGCGACTCAGGCAAATCTCCGGGCGACCATGGTTGGGCAGATGAACGAGATCATCAAGCTCGACCCTGATAATGATGCGGGACTGAAGAACAAGTATGAGCTACAGACCCGATTGCTGGATGCGACGTCCTATAAGCTGGCTATGGATTTCGATGCGGCCGAAACGCTGTATTCTGAGATCATTGCTGATCTCAAACCCGAAGGGCAATCGCTTCAGCAGGTCTACATGGAATGGGGCGAGGTCAAATTTCGCCTGAATGAAAAAACTGCAATCCTCGAATATCTTCAGAAAGCACTGGATGCTGCTCCGGAAAGTGAATTCGCGCCGCAACTGAAAGGCATGATCGAACGCTTTACGCCGGCACCTAAGGCTCCGGCCGAAACGGAAACGCCCACCGCACCTTAAGCTTCTGCCCGCCAGACCCCCGTCTTTGGTGAAGAACCGGCGAAGCCAATCGTAGCCAAGAGCGAAGCGAAGGCGTCCCTGGCGAAGCCAATCGTAGCCAAGAGCGAAGCGAAGGCGAAGATTGGTGGGCGGTAAGGGACTCGAACCCCTGACCCTCTGGGTGTAAACCAGATGCTCTAGCCAACTGAGCTAACCGCCCAAATTTTGGGAAGGGCGCTACAATAATGGTTTAACGAGAGATGTCAACCTTGACCTTAATCAGGCTGCTACGTACCGTTAACCAAATGACGACACTTATTCCAGTGATGAAACGTTCTGTACTGTGCTTTTCGCTTCTGGTCATGATCTGTGCGCTGCCTTGCGAATCCCTGTGGGCGGCTGATCCGATTGCCGCTCCGAAGGCGCAATTTGAGGAGCATGCGCGCCGCATTGACCTTGAGGCCCGCACGGCCCGCGCGGAGACGTTGGTGCGCTACTCAAATGCGTTGATCCAAGTCACCGAACGCTACCAGCAAGAGGGCAATCTGGATGCACTTTTGGGAGCGAAGCTTGATCGCGATCAGTTTATTTCGAGCGGGGACGTGCCGCTGAAGCCCCGTGATAAATCGCCTGATCTAATTCGTAAAGCGCATGCCAGTTATCTGGCCGCGGTTGAAAAAGCGGACAGCACGCGGCGTGGGTCCATTATTCGGCTTGGGAATGATTATATTGGGTATCTCGAGGGCCTGAAGCGTAGCTTAACGTCGGCTGGCAGCTTGGATGAGGCACTTGCCGTACGCGATGAAATCGCGCGTGTGAAGACGTCGTCTGCCTATACCGCGGCCCAATTCGAAAGTGCTGTGACCAAAGGCGGGCAGAGCGTCATCGAGAGGCCTGCCGTCAGGCCGAACGTCGCGGATGTGGCTGTTACCCCGAAAAGCTTTGAATTCACGATCGGTACGCGTCGGGATTCGAACAATGTCGCTGATCTTAAGGCCGAAGGTGCCGCGCGGGTACATGATTTGGGTATGGTGTGTCAGGGCGGTCGCATCGTACTGAATCAGTCCGGCGATGCCATTAAACAGGTTTTCAGCAAGAGCAATGCGATCACGATCGAAGCGCTGTTTACCTCGGCGTCCGATCGTCAAAGCGGGCCCGCTCGTATCGTGTCATCGTCGCAGGACGGCTACGCACGAAATTTTTCGCTCTGCCAGGAGAATGGCAAGTTGGTGCTGCGCTTGCGAACGACGGAGACGGGGCTAAATGGGACCAATCCGGAAGTTAGTCTTGGTACTTTCGAGGCAAAGCAGCCGACGCATGTGATCATCTCTTTCAGCCCGAATGCTTTTATCTGCCTTGTTAACGGTGAGCCCGTCGCTCGCAATGTTGATCTGGGGGGTAACTTCTCCAACTGGGACGCATACCCGCTTGTTTTCGGCAACGAATATAAGGACGATCGACCGTGGATAGGGTTGATTCGCATGGTCAATATTTCCTCCCAAGCCATCAGCATCAAAGAGGCTTACAATCGTTATGACGCGGCAACACGGCGGCCCAAGGTTAATTTTGCGCCGCTGCGCCTCGAGAATTCAGACGGAAAATCAAAGTTTTCCGGCTCGGGTCGCCGGAAAAGCAAATTTAAGTAGTAAGCCGTCGTCGTGCCAATAGCCGTTTTACAGCTTTCGTATGAATCACTGTGAAAAATGATGGTTTTGTGCGATAAGTAGACCGTTTTTAGCCACAGGATTTTTGCAAGGGAGAGAAATAAAATGCTTCGATGGTATAGCGAAGTCATACGCCTATTTAATTGGCTTTTGGGTTATCCCGACGGCGATGCTGAAATCTACATTGTCTGGATTGTTTCGGTGTTGACGTTGCTCATCACGATGCGATGTGCCTGCGCGATCTACGGCATATTAAACATCAGCTGGATACGCATCACGCTTGTGCTGGTGATCGGGGTTCTTTCGCTGATCGGCGTCGCGGCAATTACATCACTCCACCTGTTACGCTTTTTTGATGATCCGACGACGAAACGGATTGTTATGTTCGTGACGCCCATTCTGATGTTTGTGGTGTTCGTTATTCCCGCCCAATGCGAAATTCTTAAATCATCATTCCTGAAGATATTTCTCGCTTTCACCTCCAGCGCCTTGGTCGCGATTCTCACCATAAATGTGACCCACGCGTGCTACAAGTCGTTTGATTTAGGACAGAATAAATTAGAAAATATTCGCGCCCGCTCGACGAACTTTGAGTCTCTTGTGGGCGAATGATGAATCGGTTTCGGGTTTTTACGAAGGCAGACGATGGTCGATAATTCTTGGCGCCGCCGACGTCTGGTGCCCGCGGCCACCGTGCAATCAGTGGATGAAGGGCTTGCTTTGGCGGCGGCCATGATGGCGGGGGGGCTGGATGTCGTCGAAATTACCTTTCGCACCCCAGCTGCAGCAAGTGCCATTCGCGAGATCGCGTCTGAATTCCCTGGCATGGCTGTCGGCGCCGGTACGGTGCTCGGCACAGAGCAACTTGATGTGGCGATTGATGCCGGTGCGTCGTTCGCTGTGTCTCCCGGTCTAAACCCGGATGTTGTCCTGCACGCCCAGCGTCGTGATTTTCTGCTCATGCCCGGAGTCATCACGGCCAGCGAAATCGATCATGCGATCCGCCTGGGGTGTCGGCAGTTGAAGTTTTTCCCGGCCGAGGTGTCCGGCGGAACCCAATTACTCTCTGCGCTCGCGGGCCCGTTTGCACATACCGGGGTCACGTTTTTGCCAACGGGCGGTATAACCCCCGATATCGCACCGGCGTATCTCGCCTTACCCTACGTGGGAGCGGTGGGCGGGTCCTGGATGGTCAACGCCGATCTGATTGCCACGGCACAATGGGACCAGATTACGCAACTGTGTCGAAACGCTGTAGCTCTGGCGGCAGATTACTGAAGCGAATGCAACGTTCGGTTGTCGCATCCTTGACCTCAAAGTGAACGTGAATCGTGTCTGCCGGCAAGGTGTCCCCAGCACGCTCCGCCCATTCGATGGCAACGATGCCGTTCTGGTTTAAGTATTCCTCGAAACCAAGCGCCCACAGTTCGTCTGCGTCGTGTAAGCGGTAAAGGTCAAAATGATAAAGCGTTCGATCGGTACCTTGATACTCCCCGACGAGCGTGAAGGTCGGACTGGTGATCGCGTCACGGATACCCATGGCTTGCCCTATGCCTTGTACGAAACACGTTTTTCCGGATCCTAGTTCACCGTGTAGTGCCAGCACGAGAGCGCCTTGGCTCGACGCCACGAGCCTATTGGCCAGCTGCAGCGTTTCTGAGGGAGAGCGTGTTACAACCGTTATTGATGTGTCTTTGTCGGTGGTCATCGTGTCATCGGGCGCGAAAATGTTGAAACCCCTTGTCGGCCAAGGGCTTAACCTGACCGTCAGCGTCCACGCTAACGACACAACCTGCCGCGTCGGTGATGTCGCCGATGGCGCAGCAGGGCAGGGTCATGTTCTCGGCCCATGCCGCTTCGAAGGCCGCACAGCGATCAGCGGCGACACAGAAGAGCAACTCAAAGTCTTCACCATCGGTGAGTGCATGATACAACGGACTGTGGTCGTCGTACAACTGACCCGCATCCGGTGCAATCGGAATGGCAGAGAGGTTTAATCGCAGTCCCACGTTACTTTGCTCAGCCAGATGGTGACTGTCGGTAGCCAATCCATCGCTCAAATCAAGCATGGCGGTTGCCCAGTGTCGCAAAAACTGGCCTTCAGTGACGCGCGGTTGAAAACAGAGATGTTTTCGGAGCTGACTGCCGCCGAGTTCACCCGTGACGTAGAGGGTATCGCCAACGCGCGCACCGCTGCGTAATACGGCCGCGTCTGTCGGACAGCGCCCAATACCGAAAACGTGAACCTGCAGCTCAGGACCTTGCGATACATCGCCGCCGATAATCAGCATCCCGTCACGCGACGCCGTTGCCTGCATACTGGCGTTGAGGGCTTCCAGATCGGCGATGGGTAGATCAGCCGGTGCAACGATGTTGACGAGTGCCCATGCAGGATCGGCGCCCATGGCGGCGATGTCGCTTAAAGTACGTGCAACGGCTTTGTGTCCAATTTGTGCGAAATCCGCGTCACGTGTGAAATGTCGGTTTTCAATGACCGGGTCGGACGTCAGTACCCAGTCGCAATCGCCACCCGCCGCCGGCCGAATTACGGCACAATCGTCACCTGGACCCGTCACCACCTCGCCTGAGCTTTCAAGGCCAGCCGTGATGCGACGAATGATTTCTGATTCACCTATGTCTGCAAGTGTCTGCATGATTCTAAAAC
>JBLHHU010000272.1:0-4836 GCA_047615735.1 Kiritimatiellia bacterium
GGCGCCACGACGTCCTCGAGCAACATCGCCAACGCATCGAGTTCCGGCAGGTCTGTGCTCGACGTCGGGGCTTCTGCGGCGGTCAAAGCCTCCGGCTGCCGTTCAGGCGGCTCCACGGGCTCGCTTTCCAGAACAGGCAATTCAGGTGCGGGCGCGGGGGTCTCGAAGGCGTCCTCCGCCTTACTAATCTGTGCCTGCATCGCCGTCTCAGTCAGCTCAGCTTCGGCCGTATCCACCTGCTCGAGACGCTCCTCCATTTGCATGTCAGCCAGAACGGCCTCCAGCGGATCCAACACGTCCAATGCTTCAGGCAGCGGAAGATCCGGAACGTCTGGCGTGATATCGACGACAGGTAAAGGCGTCTCGACCGAGAAAGATTCCGTGACGGCATCACTTTCCAGCGTGACCATCTCCGCCACCGTCGCCTCCTGCGGCATATCCGGAACATGCACCTGTTCGGCGACGCTTTCGGTCTGCGCATCCGGCATTTCGGTGATGTCCTCACGTATATCGAGCGAGAGCTTTTCTTGTGCAAGCGCATTGACGTCGACAGCCACCTCCATGACGCCCTCCTGCATCGCCACTTTGACTTCGGAAGAAATTTTGTAAAACGCAGCGAACACGAGTCCAAGCAGATGTAACAACAACGAGGCCACCAGGCAGCGTTGCAGCAAGGTCATGCGTCGCCGCGCATCAAGATCGGCGATATGGCGCAACAAATAGATGATGGCAATGCCCGCGATCAACGCCGCCAGCAACCACCATTTAACGCGCGCCATTAATGCCAACACATAAGCAAAGGCTTCCATAAGTGCGCGCTGCAGATTGAACGGCATCGATTTGGCTTCATACAGCCGGTACCACTGCCCGGACGGAGATTCGCGATTCGAGGAAAAGCGCAATCCGGCGTCATCAGCAAAGAACACTGGATCTGTTTCATCGGCGATCGTGTTGGGGTGACCAAACAAGCGACGTGGCTTTGTGTAGCCCTGCCGTTTCTGTCGGCAGGCAAAAATATCCGCGCCTCCACGCGTCCCTTTACGATTGGACGCGAACACCAACGTTTTACCATCGAGCGAAAGCGCTGGCTGCGCGTCGTCGAAGCGCTTGGAACTCACTCCGGCAAGCAGACGCGCATCCTTCAAGGCCGGAATTTTCAAAGCCAGTTCGCGCAGCGCCTCGATGGACGTGTCATTCGGCGTCTCACTCGGCCCGTAACCCGGCGGCATCGGCGGCATGCCGTCCGAGGGCGCGGCATCAACGCGTGTGCCCCCGGTAACATAAATGGGATGCAGATATTCGTAGCGCGGCAGATAGCGGTAATACACTTCAAGTGCGAGTGTCGCCAGCGCGGTCGTCGTCAGCGCGCCCATTTCGCCAGAATGTTGACCCGTAGGTTTCCACGTCCCCTTTAAGTCGCCGTGTTTGATCTGACTCTGCAGCAAGTTTTCCTTGAGCAGGCGATTCCAAACGTTCCACGTGTCGCCGTGGTGGTGGTAGAGCGAGAGTGTCGAATAGTAGACGTAATAAAAGAACGGACTGCCGTTTTCATCCAATTTCGTTCTACCAATAAACTCGGCAGACTCCAGCATACGCGTGTCCGCCTGCTCGACGCCGAGAAGTTGCGAGCAGAACATGCCCTCCGCCGTCATGGTTGCCGTGGGCGTCGATCCTGTATAACCGAATAAGCCTTTGTTTTTCCCGCCGCTGACGCGCTTCAGCCAGAGCCGCGCTTTGTCAAAGGTTTCATCAGGGACATTGATCCCCAACGCCTGCGCGCTACTCAAGGCCATGACTTGCCATCCGAAAACAGATGTATCGCCGCCGTCCCCAGGCTTATAGCGCCACCCGCCGTCGTTTTTGTTCTGCGCCTTGACAATAAAATCAACCGCACGCTGCAATGGCTCACGTAGCGCGGGATCACGACTAAGCCCATACGCCTCAGTCAGGGCCATGGTGGCCATGCCTTGATCATACATGCCGTTTTGATGATTGCCGTTTCGTAGGTCACCATCGGGCTTCATCATGCCCAGCATCCACGTCAACCCCTTGTCCACGCTTTCCTGATAGGGATTTGCATCGGTATGCGTATGCCCACGCCCTAACAGGCACAACAGCGAGAGTGCGGTGGCCCCTGATTTGTGATTCCCCTGACCGCCATGTTTCGCGTTGGACCAATGTCCATCGCTCTCCTGTTTGCTAGAAATCCAACTCAAGGCGCGCAAAACAGCGGCTTCCGTACCCGCGCTGCCACCGAGGCGCCCAATTAAGGTTTCGTCAATCTGGCGTGGATCCCGCATGGCGTACGATGTCGGTCGTTCTCCCTGCCGATAACCGGACCAGGCAGCCGAGTAAACGTCCATATACCGATCCACGTAGTGCCGACGCAATTCTTTGTCCGACAACGCATCATCTTCTGCCCTCAGCGCTGTGCGCGGACGGTTGGATGAAAACACGATGTGGTCGACGGTGAGTGGCGCACTTGGGCTGACGTCGTCGAATCGACTATTAACGCCAGGACCGAGGTTTATCGGTGGCCCCCAGATGCCGCCAAGGCGTTGTGAGACCCAAAGATCGAAGCCGCCCAAGCCTCCGGGCCGATCGGACGCGAAAAAGAGGTAGCGCCCATCTGCTGATAAGTCGGGGTCGGTCTCATTGAACGGCGAGTTCAGTTCATCCAGAGCAACCGGAACGGCCCACGTATTGCCCGCCCGTGAAATGGCATACAACTCGGAACCACGCTCTGGATCATCGCGCGCGATGACCATATGCGTGCCGTCGTCACGCGTGGCCGTTTCAGCCTTGTCCGCAAGCGCGTTGAACCCTCCAGACACAACCCATGGACGCGACCAGAAAACGTCAGGCAGAAAAAACAACCACGCGATCAGCCAGAGTAGTGTCACGGCTCCGAACAGCGCGAGAAGGACGACATGCCTTTTGGCACGTCCTCCTGTGCCCGCGCTACGCCGAGATAACAACTTCATGACAAATTCTCACAATCCACGAAAACGGAAAAACGCGCCACCGCGACCAACTATTTCCCGGTGGTTGAGGTCTGATAGCCAATATGCGCCTCTTGCACACCGACCTGACGACAGGCAGCCGCGACATTGGCGACATCGCCGTGATAGGCCTTAGCGTCGCCGCGAATAAGGACCTTCTGTCCGGGATCATCCTTCAAGGCTTCTGCAACCTTCTCCTGAACGTCGACCAAGGTCGCAATGGTATCGCCAAACAGATAGGTCCCATCTTTACGAACGTTGATAACCACCACCTTGGGCGCAGAACTGAGCGTCTGGCCGCCAGCGACGTCGGGCAACGTTATGGACAGGTCACGCTCCTCCTGACGAAAGGTTGTCGTCGCCATAAAGAAGATAATCAGAATAAACATGACGTCCAGAAGAGACGACATGTTGATCATGTCCGAGGAATCCTCGCTGGAGCGGGGTATCCTCATTCCGCTTTACCATTGAAATCGAAATAGGTGTTCATGAAGCCGTGGCACATTTCATCAATCTCATCGACCAATGAATCAACGCGTGAACTCAGATATTGAAACACGATCAACACCGGAATGGCCAAGGTCAGTCCGGCCGCGGTCGTCACCAACGATTCATAAATGCCTTCGGCCAGCATATCGGCCTTGCCCATGCCAGCGATACTCGCGTTTTGAAATGCTGAAATCATGCCGTAGACCGTACCGAGCAAGCCCATCAACGGCGCCACGCTGGCGATCACCGCGAGGCCCTTTAGACTTCGCTTGAGTTTGTCCACTTCGCGGTAGGCCGCATCTTCGATCGCTTTTTCAACCACATCTTCATTTCGATTCACGCGCAACATGCCCGCCTTAAAGATATCGCCCACGGGTCCGCCCGCTTCTTCGCAGTGCGCGATGGCGTGGCGCGTATCATCGGCTCCGCCGTCGCTCTTGATCGCCCCAAGCAGGCCCGTCACAAAATCGGGAGGAATCACGCGCGAACGACGCAAGCTCGCGAATCGCTCGGCCGCAATAGCCATCGCGATCACCGACATCAGTCCCATCGGAATCATGACCGGGCCGCCCTTCAGGATCAGCGCAAAAAGACTCAAGCGTGAATCTTCAGGCGAGGTCTCGTCGGCGTTCACAATGACGTCCACCGGTTCAGCCAAATCGGGCACAGGTTCCGTGGCCAGAGCCGGGCCATTCCCCGGTGGCGGTGGTGCCTGCGAAAGGCCGATGGTCACGACAGCCAACCAGAGCGCGCACATCACGATGAGCTTAAGATATATTCGTTTCATTATACGTTTACCTTTAATGGGTCAAAAGACTGCGGGTCACAACGACCCGTCACTTCGAAAGTTCGGCAATACGTTTCGTCGCAAGACTGGCCACGTCGCTGTCAGGATACTTCTGCAAGAGCAGCTCATACTGATCGATAGCAAGGACGTTGTCCCCCTTCTGCTCCAGCGTGCGCCCCATCTCGAGCATCGCCTTGGAGACCCACTCCGGGAACGGGTACTTGACCTCAACGGCCAACAGCGCTTTCAGTGCCATGTCGTAGTCCTTCATGGCGAAATGGCATTCGCCAATCTGGAACTGAGCACGTGCCGCCGTTTCGTCAATGGTCTTGGTTTTCAAGACCATGGCGTAAGCGACCAGCGCGTCGATGTATTGCTTCTTATTCTCCAACGCCCAGCCCAAGCCGAGGTGCGCACGGCGGCTCCACTGGCTCTTCGGATAGGTTTCGAGAAATTTATTAAATGCCACCTCAGCTTCTGCCCATTTTGACGTCAGGCCCTTCACCTCGCCCAGTCGCAGCCAAGCCATTTCCAAAAACTCACTGTCCAACGCAGGCG
>JBLHHU010000273.1:0-4816 GCA_047615735.1 Kiritimatiellia bacterium
ACACCACATGACAGTCAATACCAAGCCAAGTCCCGCGCAAGCATACGCAATGACACAGGTTTCTTTGGTAGCATGCATCAAGCCCGCACACACCCCCGCAGCAATCGCCCAAATGAGCTTGCGGTTTCTTAGATAACGCCAGCCACAGATGATCAGTCCAAAGGTAAAGAAGACCAGCAGTATTTCTTGAATATAGAAACGGCTGTAGTAAGTCATGCCGCTCGAAACGGCCGTGAGGAGCGCCGCCACCCACGTTTCCCCCCACCCCAATCCAGGCCGCGTCATCAAGAGCAGCAGCACGAGACCGACACCGAACAAGGCGGGCAGAAGGCGATAGGTCGGCAGCACGCTTTGCGCATACCCAGCAGCGCCTGACAGCTTCAGCAGGGGTAGACTCAGGTAGTAGAGCGACGGGCCGTGATGCTCATAGGCGTCATAGTGATACGCGCCTGTGTCATAGAGGACACCCGTCTTGTAGATTTGATTGGCTTCGTCATTGTGTGCAACGCGCCGGTCCAGTTGAATGACGCGGAACACCAGCGCGAGAACAACCACAGCGAGAAAAGCAGCCCAGACAAAAACCGTACGGAGTCTCGGCGGGACGTTCATGCCATGCCTGCCATAGAAATGCGCAAGGCCGGTGCGTTGACCGGCCTTGCGTTTCTCCTGAAATCAAAAAGCACCCAAGCCTACTTTCCGTAGATCTCAACTTCGACGTAGTGATTCATTTCACTAGAGGTGCTGCCGTTACTGTAGAGGCGAACAAACTGTGCCTTTTCGCCTTTCACGGCGAATGCGCGGCCGTCGTTGGTTTCGATATATTCTTTATCGGCACCGACCCCAAGACCGATCGAGTTGTCGTGGTCATTGTTGAACACGGTACGAACGTTGGTGATGAAGTCTTCATCATCGGCCAACTGCACCACAACATCCTTATAGACGCGGGCCTGGCTGTGAAAGTGCCACATCGCCACGGCGAAAACCTGGCGCGGTTCGCCAAGATCAATTTGCACGTGTTGCTTCATTGGGCCAAGCTCAACATAGCTTCCGTCAGCGGCTTCCTTGTCGCCGTCCGTGACCAACTCCAACTCACCAATAATAGGAAAACTGTCGCTGCTGGAGACGTCGGCATCGATGGCCACGTTTTCAACACCCGGCGGCACCATAACCGGGGCGCGCTTGCCTTTGAGGGGCGCTTCCAGATTGGCCGACTTAATGGTCTTCGGTGTACCGACGAACATCGCCGTTGGAAGTTCGATCTTGAGAGGCTGCATCTGGGCCACGCCATTGGAGACCAGGATACTGCCCATAACAACCATACCTACAAATACTGTCTTCATTTATTCACCTTTTCAGTTACTGACATCGTGGGGCCAAGTTAAAAACGATCCAAGACCCTATATGGATCAGGACCCAATTTCGACTCTATTGTGTGCAAAGTCTTTAGGAGAATGCAAGAAACTCTCCATCGGGCGTGACAACATAACCGCGGATAGCGTCGTGCGTCGCGCATAAATCGGCCACGGCCTTCGTATCCATGACCATAAACGCCGTCGATAGGGCGTCGGCCACCGTTGCAGAGGGGCAAATCGCCCAGGCACGCCCGTTTCCGGCTGCAGGACGACCGGCATTCGGATCCAGAACGTGTTCGCCCAAGACATCTTTTCCCGAACTGCTCACCGCCAACCCAGAAAAAGGAACCGCCTGACCGTTGATGCCGATGGCCCATTCTTCGGCGCCATTGCGCCCCACAGAAAGCACGGTGCTGCCTCCCGCTGAAACTAAGGCGTGTTCAATACCCCACACACCGAGCATGTCGATCATGCGATCGAGCGCGTGCCCTTTGCCGATGCCCCCTAAATCCAACTTCATGCCCCAATCTTTGTCCGCGTCATCGGGGTCAAAGACGGGACCATCGTAGGACGAGCTGAGCGTTACGGTCATGCGCTCAGGATCGGGTATGACATGCTGGAGCCCTTGACCCAGTGACACATCGAAGGCGCCAGCGGTTTCGCGGTGCACCCACAGCGCCGCCAGAAGGCAATCCATCGTATCGGGGCTGACGCAGGTGCTCTCGCCGGGGTTTAAACTCCGAATGCGTCCAATGTCGCTGTGATCAATGAAGCGACTGAGCCGCTGCTCCATCTGATCGAGTTCATCAAAAAGGGCGGTCGACGCCTGGCGCGCATAGTCTTCGTTGTGCCCCACGATGATCACCTCGTAAGGGCAATTCATCGCATCGTGACAGAACCTGTGGTTTTCCTCTGCCATGCGCAGGTCGCCCAATCGCGCTATTTGCGCTTCATGATGTAGAGGACGACAGCAGCCACGGTGACAGCACCGGCAGCCGTATGTGTCTGCAGGAGTGTGTGCTGGCCGTGCGTGCCCGCCAGTGGCAACATCGCCAAGAGGCTGGTCAACACGAGAACCACACCGCAAAGTATCAAGATCCAGAAACAGACTTTCTGCGTGCATGTAAATCGATCCGTACCGTCGCCCAACGTGCTGACATGCGAGCGCAGCACGGCCACGACCGTCAGACAGACAGCAAACAAGCCACCGAAGGCCATGTGCAGCAGCAAGGAATACCCACCCACAGCACGTCCCATGAAGACAGCAGCGAAACCGGTGATGGTCAGGACAATGCCGCTGACATAAAACAGCTTCATCGACAGTGCTTCAATCTTGGGCAGTTGAACGGTCTGCGTGATGCGGTTCAAGCCCAGCAAGAGATAGAGCAAAATGATCAAGCTGGTGACGATCGTCAACACGGTCATGACGATCTTGAAAAGAGGTCGTGCCAAAAAAGCCATACTGAACATGCGATTGTAATCGCCGTCCAATTCCATGTGGCTACTCATGTCGCGCACATCGCCTTGATCTGTCTTTAGTGGCCCCTGTGCAACCACAGATGCGGTAAAGAAGGTTGCGTCCGGGCTATGACAATCGGCGCAGCTCTTAGCACCTAGCGATTGTGCCGCAGGGCGCACATCATGACCAACAGGCCAGGCCACCGGCGCGGCACGCTCATGATCGCTCGCGACAAGCGTTTTTCCATCGTCGCTGCTGAACAGTTTTCCATTGGCCACGTACACATGATCTGCGCCGAGACGATGCAAGGCCGCCGCGATCTGAGGTTCCGTAAAGGTCGTATACTCGCCACCCACGGTATCGCGAACATGGCCTGCGGTCTGGGCTGAGACGAGCGGGTTGACAGCATCGCCTTGAATCCAGCCCCATTGCGTACCCTGAGCAGGGCTGTTGGTCGCATCTTCAACGACCACATACTCTGCGACGCCCTTTGAATAAACATTGCGATAGGCGGTGTCGCCGAACACTTCCAGCTCGGCAACCGCCTTGTCGGCCTTGTCGCGGTCCCTAACCATCTTTTTGAGTTCATAAAGTTCCGGCGTCTTGGACTTGGAGACGTTCAAAATGGATCGGTCGCTCTTTTTGTAAAATTTCCCGGACTCAACCGCGACGTCCAATTGCAACGCCAAGGCTGCGGCCGACGTCTTCAGGTCTGCAGCCGTTTTGACGAGCGCCTCGTATTCGTCCTTTGAAAGCTGCTCGTAATCCGCACGTGCCAACTTGTGCGCTTTTCCATCGACCATCCAGACAGGCGCCGCACTTTCGGGGGCGATGTCTCCGAGCGTCTCGAGAACAGATTTGACGTGAGCCTGTTCGGCTTCACCTAAATAGTAAAATGCACCATCCGTACTGACGTCGTACGCCGCCGCAATGGGCACCAACGCTTTTTCACGATAATACCCAAGGCTAAAACTGTCCGGAACGTCGCCCTCGAACGGCATGACCGTCAGTCCCCCATCCAGATTCATCACATAGACCTTGTCGCCGCTCAGGAACACAGGGCGCCCGTAAGCGCTACCGCCCTGATCCTTGACCCGGCCGAGCGCAGACAACACGCGCGCAACAACACCCGCCGGATTGATAACATCGCCAACGGCGACCATGACCGATTCAGATGTGAGCGGCACGAGTTCCTCGCCGGAGCGCTGCGCCCAGAAGGCAGGCCACATCATACGGTGGGGGGCGATTTTGCCTGTCGCATCCGGCTTAAAGACGGGTTCGACGATGACCGGTGCTTCCGTGAACCACTGCGCACGACCATGAATGCCGAGGCGGTTGATTTTAGAGGTGCGCACAACAACAGGTCCTTCTTTGGACCAAGCGCCCGAGTGGCACGTTGTGCAGGCAAGCTTTTCAAGATGAATTGGCGGGAGACCTTTGTGGGCCGGAACCGGCGCTCCGAAGGTGCCCACATCCTCTGTCGCACCTACGGAGACGTGCTCCGCTTCGCCCATGTGGCAACCGGCACAGGAAAACGCGCCGACGTGCCCGCGCTCGATACCGTGATCCAATCCGTTGCGATGACAGCTAACGCAGCTCATTCCTGAGACCGTATGCACGTCCCCAATCGATTGATGACGCTCCGTATGAACTTCGGCCGCGGAATGACACTGCAAGCAGCGTGCATCTGTCGGCTTTCCGACGTCGAGCACGGCCACATTCTTAGTATCAAAAAGCCCATGATCGTAGGTCACGGATGGTGGCACACGATAAACTAAATCATCCGGATCCGGACCATCATCGGGAACCCATGCATTGGAGAGACGCTCCGCGGTCCCCGGAACCTCGCCCAAACCAGAGGACGCCGTTGCTGCCCATCGGAAATTTTCGCGCGCCACTTGCTTGACCCATTCTGTCAGATCCTGGCTGTTTTCCATATTGTGACAGGCGAAACAATTGATTTCCAAATTGCCGGAAACGGCCCAGCGATCGTCAGGCCGAATCG
>JBLHHU010000274.1:0-4797 GCA_047615735.1 Kiritimatiellia bacterium
AAAGCGCTCGGTGCCGCGGATGGGACACCTGCAGCCAGCGAGCGCGTCACCATGGCGATTGTCGGCCACGGGGGGCAGGGTGGATCCGATCTCGGTGCATTCTCGCGCGACAAGCGTGTTCAGTTGGTTGCTGCTTGTGACGTCAAGCACGCTGCATTGGATCGTTACAAAGACAATAAAAATGTGGACACCTACACGGACTATCGCGACATCTGCGCGCGCGACGATATCGATTTTGTGCTCTGTGCCACACCGGACCATTGGCATGCGCAAGTCACGATTGATGCCATGAAATCAGGCAAAGATATTTTTTGTGAAAAACCGCTCTCACTCACAATTGAAGAGGGGCGTAAAATGGCCGACACCGCACGTGCCTACGGTCGTGTGTTTTCGTGTGGCAGTCAGCGCGTGATTGGTGATTTCGGTAAATTGGCGGCGGCCGCCAATAGCGGACGATATGGCGAGGTTCGGGCAGCACACGCGGATCCGGGGGCCGGGCCACGCCATTGTTATCTGCCGGGAAACGGCGATCCGGTAAAGGATCGAATTGATTGGGATATGTGGCTTGGACCAGCGCCGTGGGCGCCTTACAACGCCTTTCGTTGTGGTCGGGCCTACGGGCTGGGCGGACAGGGATTTCGCACCTGGTACGACTATTCCGGGGGTATGATGACGGACTGGGGCGGACACAAGTTTGGCGCGGTCATGCACGGCCTGAAGTTGGATCACACGGGTCCGCAGACGATTTATCATCCAAGTGCCAACCATCAGTATCTGACGTATGAATTCGCCAACGGGAAGAAGATCTACGTCGGTGGTGGCACGAAGTACATCTGTGAAGAAGGGGAGGCGCATCCGCTGCGTCAGTTCAAAGTGCCACCAGGGTTGCGCTGGTACGAAGATGGGGCCAATTCGCCCTATAGTGACGTTATTAACTGTGTTTACAGTCGAAAACGCCCTTTCCGCGACGTGGAATACGCGCATCGCGTCGCCACGATCTGCCATCTTGGCAACATCTGCACCTTGCTGAGACGCGATTTGAAATGGGATCCGGAAAAAGAGGACTTTATCGGTGATGCGGAAGCAAGTCGCCTGATATCGCGCCCGCGCCGTGGCCCTTGGCAGATCTAAGTAAACGGAAATTTTGAAAATTGATTAATTGTCCATCGTTCGTGAACACGAAGAGAAAGAACACGATGAAAAAAGTACTACCCTTGATGTTGTTGCTGGGCCTTATGGCGCCCGCGTCTCACGCAGATGTGTTTGAAGACCTGGCCGGATATACGTATGGCGCTGATCCTAACGTGGCTCAGCAAGTTATGGAGCAGATGCTGGCTGCAGATGCCGCCGGGCGACCTGCGATCGAGCAGAAGCTTGCGGCGGTTGTCGCCAATGCTGATGCGACGCAGGACGGCAAGGCGTGGGCCTGTCGCTACTTACAGATCATCGGCACGGAAGCATCCATTCCCGCATTGAGCACGCTCCTGCAGGATGTGGTGCTTGCGGACTATGCACGCTTGCCACTCGAGCGCATGGTTGGCTCTGCAGCGGCCAGCGCTGCGTTGCGCAACGCCTTGTCGGATGCGCCGGCAGCGGTCCAGATCGGGTTGCTAGGCAGTCTCGGTGAGCTGCGTGATGCGCGTGCTGTTAAGGCGATTGGCAAATTGGCCAAAAGTGATGAAG
The DNA here is from genome assembly GCA_047615735.1 of Kiritimatiellia bacterium. Taxonomy (GTDB): domain Bacteria; phylum Verrucomicrobiota; class Kiritimatiellia; order UBA8416; family JAIOPI01; genus JAPKCZ01. The sequence continues at coordinate 1,684 of JBLHHU010000274.1, forward strand.
CGGCCGTTTCTGTGGCTGCGATGACGGCGCTCGGCAAGATTGCCGACAAACGTGCGATCAAGACCCTGAGCAAACTTAAGTCTCGTGCTGAAACGCAGCAGGCTTATCTGGATGCGATCGTGCAGGCCGGACAGCGGGCAGGTGCCTCGTCGGGACTCGGTCTGTTTGAAAAGGCTCTGGCGTCTGACAGTACGCAGCATCGTGTGGCGGGATTGCTGGGCATTCTTACGGTTGAGGCCTCCAAGGGCGCTGCCATGTTTGCATCGGCCGTGACTGGCACGGACGCTGCACTGCGTGACGGCGCATTGAATGCCGCTGTCGTCGTTCCTGGAAAAGAGCTCACGGACGCGCTCGTCGGCGTTTTGGACCAATTGGAGGCGCCAGCACAGGCGCAATTGATCAATGTGTTGGGCGCGCGCGGCGATCGCGATGCAAGCGCCGCGGTTATTGCGCTTCTCGACAGCGAAAATGAAGCGGTTAAAAACGCGGCCAGTGCTGCCATGACCAAGCTCGGCAATGCCGCAATCGCAAGCGACATGTTGAAAATGGCCGCCAACGCTGAGAATGCGGATGCCATGATCAATATTGTCGCCCAAATGGCGGGAAGCGAGATCGATGGCGCGGTCATCGCTGCGCTTGGCGCGGGTCCGGCACGCCTGGTTGCGCTTAAAGTTGTTACGCAGCGCGGCATCGTGTCTGCTTGTGACGCTATTTTAAAATGCCTGAGCGACGCCGATCTGGCTGTGCAGGAGGAAAGCTGGAAGGCGCTGGGTATGTTGGGTGGTGTGAATCAGATCGCCCCTATGATGGGTGCCTTGGTTGCTGTTAAGGATGCAGGCATGCAGGACAAAGCCGCCAACGCGACGATGCGTGTCTTCTCACTGGCTGGCGACAAAGGCAGCGCCTATGCGCATGTTCAGGCGCAGTACGACAAGGCGTCCGATCGCCTCAAAAAACACATGTTAAAAATGGCAAGCATGGCCGGAACGCCGGGTGCGGCTGCCAATGTTGATGCTGCCCTTGCATCGGGCAACGCGGATCTGTACGACGTTGCGTTGCGAAATTTGGCCGATTGGCCCAATGAGAGTGTGGCGTCGCGCTTACTCGAGCTGGCCAAGAGCTCGTCCACAGAAACGCAGCGCATTCTCGCGATGCGCGGATTTTTGCGTATCGCCGGCATGAAGGAAGCGAGTTTGTCCGTGGGACAGCGTGCCGCGATGCTCAAAGCGGCCGCCGACGTCGCCGAACGCGCAGAAGAGAAGAAGCAAATCATTGCTGCTCTGCGTGGGCAACATACCCCCATTTCACTGGAAGCCTTGTTGGTGTTTGCCGCGGATGACGCCTTTCTTCTGGATGCGGACGACGCCATTCGTGATCTGAGTGGCCATCTTGCTGCTGGCAACAAAGCCGCTGTCAGCAACGCGCTGGGCACCGTGGTTAAACGGCTTTCAGAGACTGGCGCAGACGCCGCGCGCATCAAGCAGACGACCGATCTGCTTAATGGGCTCAAGTAAGCCATGCGTCATTGGTGTTCGGCAGGGGGGTGCCAGCACTGAACGGAAGTCGGTAGCCTAAAGAATCTCAACTGCCGCTGCCGGCGGAGCCCGCCGGGCTCCAAAGTTAAAACATGCGCCGCAGGCCATACTCTGGAGTCCGGCGGGCTCCGCCGGCCTTTGAGCTACGCATACGCACCAATCGAATCATTCCAGACTGACGGGACGAATCATGGTGAGGCGTTCTACTCCGCGGGAAACGGATGTGCTTGGAGCAGTTCTTCGGGTTTCCAGAAGATGGTTCGGTCTGTGTTCTCGCTGCGTATCCTTTTGACCGTTTTTTCGCTTACGGCAGGGGCTTTGTTACCCCAGCTGTTGCGCGTGTAGGTTAGGACGGCTGCGATTTCTTTGTCGCTCAGGATCGAACCGAAGGCGGTCATGGGTGGCACGCCTTTGGACGGGTCGTAGGTCGTGCCGTTCACGTCCATGGAGCCCCAGACGCCGTGTAGGACAATTTTGGCGATGCGCTCCTCATTACCGGTCACCCACGGGCTATCGACCAAGGGAGGATAGACGGCGGCCATGCCTTTGCCGTCAGGCTGATGGCACGTTGTGCAATGCGCCTCTCGCGCATAAACCTCAGCGCCGAGTTTGTAGGCTTTGCCTTCGCGTGACGACAAGTGTTTGGGAACCACGACCTTTACGACGGGTTCTTTTTCTGCCTCGACGACCATGGTGCGGCCCCCTTTGGCATCCACGTTGTGCCAGAAGTGCTTGACCGTGTTGGCGGCGATGGCAGCGTGTTCAACGGGCGAATCAAGTAAGATCTTGAGCAGTGCTTCGTCGCGCACGTTGTGTTGCTGGTGCAGCCAGAGTGCCTCGAGTAAATGGTGCGCTTCGTCTTCCTTGCTTGGGTCAAAAGCTTTCATCCATTCGCGTGTTGCGACTATGACGTCATCGGAGTTATGTGCGCTCAACTCCACGCGGGAGCGGTGACGCACACCGTCGACCGGGTGTTTCAGGTTTCCGAGCAAATTTTTGATCGATTCACCGTGAATTTTGACCGGCTTCTGAAGGGGGCGGTCCTTGAGCGTCAGGCGCAGGATACGGCCATGATAATGGTCACGATTCGGGTCCCGGATGTTGTGCTGCATATGGCCGATGATGACGTTCTGCCAATCGGATACGTAAAGCGCGCCGTCTTCCCCGAAGACGGCATCGGTTGGTCGGAAATTGCGATCCTCACTCTTGATCAATTCCAGTCCCGGTGTGCCCCAGACTTCGCCTTTTTTGCGGCCCTCATAGCCGTCTCTGTGAAGCTTGTACTGCTTTACGCCCAAAAATCCGATGGTGTTACAGATCAGGAAGTCGCCCTGCATGCTTTCAGGGAAATGCGAAGAGGAAACGATGGCGTCAGCAGCGACTGGACGGAATTCTTTCTGGAGAAGGGAGTGCATCTTGAAACCCTGACCTTCGGGGCGAACTTGAAATGAATTTCCGCCTGTGCCGTCGTTGGCGTAGCAATAGCCCCAGCGGTCAAAACTGGTGCCATGCGGATTCGGGTTGTTGCCGGCAATGATGCCAATGGTGGATTGGCGCGGATCGAAACGATACAGAGCTG
>JBLHHU010000275.1:0-4777 GCA_047615735.1 Kiritimatiellia bacterium
TCGTCGCGCTCGAAGCCGACACCCAACCGTCGTGGGAAGGTTTAATGCTACCCCTGTACCGGATGATGGAACCGCTCGGGTACGCGTGGGGCCTAATAACGCATCATCTGGCCGTCATGAATTCCGAGGAGTGGCGCGAAGAACACAAGGCCTTGCAACCCGACGTCGTCGCGTTTTCGCTGCGCGTCAGCCAGAGTGATGCTCTCTTTAAGACAATGGTCGCTTTGCGGGATGCGCACACCCCCCTGAGCGGCCCCCAGCAGCGGGTGCTCGAAAGCAGCATCCGTGGCGCCGAATTATCGGGTGTGGCTCTTGCTGGCCGAACCAAAAAGCGCTTCAACGAAATCAAGGCGCGACTCGCCGCACTATCCACCCTTTTTGTTGATCACGTGCTGGATGCGCGCAAAGCGTTCGAAATCATGCTCACTGAGCCATCGCAGATTGAGGGCTTACCGCATTCATTGCTTACAGCAATGGCCGAGGCGGCAGCCAACACAGACAGCAAGGCAACCGCAGAGAAGGGACCATGGAAGCTTTCACTCGACACGACCGTCATGATTCCTTTCTTGAAACACGCGCAGCGGCGCGACTTAAGAGAAGCACTTTATCGCGCGCACGTTACCTTGGCCTCCGCAGGGAAATTCAACAATACCGCGATCCTAAAGGAAATATTGGCATTGCGATCCGAGTTGGCGACACTTCTGGGCTATGGTTCATATGCCGAGGTCAGTTTGGCGTCAAAAATGGCGCAAGACATCAAGGCCGTCGACTCCCTACTCGAAACGCTTCGCACCACCGCGCATCCACGCGCCAAAATCGAGCTGGATGCACTTAAAACGTTTGCCGCCAAGCAAGGCTTCACAGGTGAACTGGCGCTGTGGGACCTTGGCTTTTGGAGCGAAAAGCTTCGCGAACAAGAATTTGATTTCAACGATGAAACACTACGCCCCTACTTCCAATTTCCGCGTGTACTTGAAGGCCTTTTTGCCCTTACCGAACGGCTCTTTGACGTTCGCATCCAGGCCGCGGATGGCGAGGTGCAGGTTTGGCACAAGGACGTGCGGTTTTTCAATGTTTTCGACGCCGACGAAACGAAGTTGGCCACGTTCTACCTAGACCCTTACAGCCGGCCGGAAACCAAACGCGGCGGTGCATGGATGGACCCGGTATGCCCGCTCGATACAACCGGCGAGGTGCCCACACGTCCCGTTGCTTACCTGGTTTGTAATCAGACAAAACCCACAGCTGACCAGCCGTCGCTGATGGCCTTTTCGGAAATTGAAACGTTGTTTCACGAATTTGGGCATGGACTGCAACACATGCTCACGCGCGTCGGCGAACCGGACGCTTCAGGACTGAACAATGTTGAATGGGACGCCGTGGAACTGGCCAGTCAGTTCATGGAGAACTGGTGTTTCGACAGAGCCACACTCGAAGGGTTGAGCCAGCACATCGACACCGGCGCCACCCTCCCCGAAGCGCTCTTCGCCAAGATTACGGCCTCACGCCAGTTTCATGCGGGTGGCAGCATGTTGCGCCAGCTAGCCTTCGCCATGCTCGACATGGACCTGCACGCGCGCTTCCAGACCGACAAAGACGACGCTCTGGAAGATCTTATTTCAAAAAACAATCAGAAGACACGTATCATTCAACCCTTGCCCGAAGATCGAACGCTGTGCGCCTTTAGCCACATTTTCGCAGGAGGCTATGCGGCCGGGTACTACAGCTACAAGTGGTCCGAAGTGCTGTCGGCGGATGCCTTCGCCGCCTTTACCGAAGCGGGCGACGATGATGCCGCGCAAAAGGACGTGGGCCTGCGTTTCAGGGACACCGTTTTATCGCTTGGCGGCGGCACAGACCCGGCTGACGTTTTCAGGCAGTTCAGAGGCCGTGACCCGCAACCCGACGCGTTGTTGCGTCAAGAAGGGCTGCTCACCACCACATCCGCCTAGGCGTCTGGCTTGGCCCGCGCCGTCCAGCTGGCTATAGGCTGACTGACGCGCGCGTAGTGCATCTGCTCATCGCTCATGCCTGAAGGATCCGTGTACCAATCGACATGTTTCAAGGTATAGGGCCGGTCGAGCCGCATCGCTGGCGTGATGGCCAATACGTCGGCACCGCGCCGATACATGGCAAAGGTTGTATCCACCCAGGCATCGACCCCTAGGTCGCCGACACGCGCGGCCTGTGGTTCCCAGAACCGAGATTCCCAGGCCAGCACCTTCGCTCGAAGGGGATACGTCTCGGGAATGTCCTGTATTTCCAGCGAGGCGCCCACCATGTTGACCTCAGGAACGTTTCCAAGAGCCTCCCGCATGCGCTCCAATATATCCATCGGCGTCGTCTCGTAAGGCACAAGATCAGGGTCCGTCACGACGATATTTTCACACGAACCGAGGTCATGTGCAGCATCTTGAATCCCCTCCAGCCCACTATTGTAGCCCAGACGTACGACCGACACGCCGACCGTATCGGCCAACTCTCGATAGTAGGTTAACAGTGGTTCATAAGTGGACGCATTGTCTAAAATGACGATCCAGACGGATGTATTTAATCGTTGAAGCCATTGAATTAAGATTCGAAGGGGCTCCAGCCGATTGAAATTGTTTACGACGACGGGGACCACGCCCTCAGGCACCTTCTCGGAATCAAGCAGTCGCCGAAAAGATACACCAACGGCCGATCGGACTTCGGCAGAATTGCCGCGCAAGCGTAGAAAGCGTTTTCGAAGGCTCCACAGAAAACAGTACGTTGCCCACTTGAGTCGCCCGGAATCAAAACGGGTTTTGAGATTTCGCAAGACCGGATCCCCGGGGTCGAGCACAACGCGCTCAACGGCGCTGAGTCGCCTTGATACTTCGGCCGACGCAGAACCACTCATGGTTGGGCCTGACCGGCGTCAAGCGTGCGCTTTCGCCATGCAATCAGCTGCGCGTGCATTTCGAAATGTACGGCAAACATTTCCGCAATTATGGCGTCCACATCCTCAGGCTTTACGGAAGCGCCGTCACTCAACGTGACAAGCGTTAAATCGTTTTCGCTAGCCCATTCTTCCTGTTTGAGATCGATCATTGTCAAAAAATCTCCGCGAGAACTATTCCACTTATACTTGAAATATTTTTTCAAGCCCTGGACGGGATGCTTCAGCCCCTCTTTTGTAAACCCCCGCGGCGTCCAGCCAGCATGCTCGGGGAACGGTACGCGCGGAAATGGCATTGCGCGAGTGTCCACATCCGTCGCCGCGAAATCCCCCGCGCGCAGCATGGTGGACAACCAGACGGCGGCGTCGCCCGTTGGCGATACCACTCGCCAAACTTGCAACGGCGTACCCGAATTGAGAACCGCAGGTGGTAGCCGTTCAACGCCCTCGCCACCATCCCCTTCGCGCGTCGAAGCAAAAAGTTCTACTCGGTGTCCCTTTTCGACCATGCAATCGACAAGGTTGAACCCATGCACGAGACGCTGAACAAGCGGACGTTGTTTAAGGAATGCAGACGAACGATCTGACCGCAGAACATACATGAGAATATTGGGTTCAACGGGGTCCGGATTGACCGGCACAAACTCGACGTTCCAACCGGCGCACGTGGGATGAAACTCTACAAAATCGTCAGCCACTAGCTCAAAGGGTGAAAACGCGCGATCGCTTCGATGCGCCATTATTTCCCAGAATGCGACCACGGCAATGCAGACGATCAGTGTCGCGGCGACCATTCGGTCGCGCTTGGACCCTGCCTTACCGGCGTCATCGGATGGTTCAATCCTCGTCGTGGCATTCATGTTTTCTACCGTGGTGTCGAACTTGCCTGAAACCGGCTATACGTCTCGCTCTTTGCCAAACACGACAATTCGCAACGTGCTCAACAGAATTTGGAGATCCAATGTGATCGAGAGATGCTTCATATAATACAGATCGTATTCCAACTTTCGACGTGCATCCTCGACGCTGCTGCCATAGGGATATCGAATCTGCGCCCAACCCGACAGGCCGGGCGTAATGTTCTCGCGTTCGCTGTAATACGGAATATCAACTTCAAGACGTTCAATGATTTCTGGACGTTCTGGGCGTGGACCAACCAAGCTCATATCGCCGTTTAATATATTGAAAAACTGGGGTACTTCATCAAGGCGAAAACGCCTAAGAAAATGGCCTAGCGGCGTAATACGAGAATCGTTGTCTGAGGCCCAGACCGCTCCGGTCTCATCTTCGGCGCCCGAGCGCATTGTTCGAAACTTGTGGATACGAAATTCGCGCCCGAATTGTCCGACGCGAATCTGAGAATACAGGACGGGCTCACCCGGTGCAGACAGCTTGATTGACAGGGCAGTTATGGCCGCGGCCGGAAGAAAAACGATCATGCCTACGATCGAGGCCGTAATGTCAATCAGGCGCTTCAGGCGCCAAACCATCGGAAGGCTCGATTCAAGGCTGGCTTGCATCAGCAGCTCTTCATTCATGAGTTGAAGCGGTGTCACCCCGCGATAGATTTCGTTGACGCTGAGTGGGCTGAGCACTTCAATGCCATCAAACCGCAAGCGTTTCAGAGAGGGGTACAACGGCGCGGTACGCGTTAGATCCTCAAACCCGACAACCATTAAACTGACTCCCAAACTTCGAACGAGGCTCTCGAGTGTTTCGGATTTACAATGCAGCATTGTCGTTCCGTCGGTAGAAACGTCTGCCGAAGGCTCTTCCTCTGAATCTTCGACATGAATAAAGGCGACCACCTTGTGGGCAGGAATCACGTATTCACTCTCGATGATCGTGCGCATTTCT
>JBLHHU010000276.1:0-4707 GCA_047615735.1 Kiritimatiellia bacterium
AAGAGGCGACGGACATCCTTCAGGCGGCAGGGCGTTTTGTTGATGAAATAGGCAGCCTCACCAGACTTGAATACGCGCCGGGAAATCGTGACTTCGTTGTATTCGGTTGCCAGGGTGTTTTCACAGTCCGTAAACGTGACGGAAACTTCGGCCATACCCATGGGTTTACGGCTATCGGAGCCATTAAAGATGCAGTCAATCATCTGCGAGCCGCGCAGGGCTTTGGCGCTTTGTTCGCCCAGCACCCAGCGCAGCGCGTCGGCCACGTTGCTCTTGCCGCAGCCGTTTGGGCCAACAATGGCGGTCATGCCGGGTTCGAATTCCAGCTTCGTTTTGTCTGCGAAACTCTTAAATCCGACGATTTCTAATGATTTTAAGTGCATACCGACTCCCGAAGAAACGAAAACGTATTCTATATCAAGTAGGGGCGGGGCCCTGCAACCACAATATAGTGTGGTTTTGGCTTGTTTCTTATAAAGTACTGAAAAGTAGGCATTTATCCCGATCCTTCAATTGCGTTTGGAATCGAAATTGGGCAGATTCAGGCCCAAAAAGCTGTAAATATCGCGAATAAAGGCCATTAGTGACGCAAATGAGTGTGTGAGTGTGGGTTTTTGAAGCTAGAAGGAGCAGTTGACACCACGAAGGGCAAGACTTGTCCGACGTAGCTCGGAGAGCGAAGGAGGAAGCAACGCGTCGAAGGATCATGGCTTGCCCTTCGTGGTCTTCGTGCTCTTCGTGGTGATCATATCTGCTCCTTTTAAGTTCAGAAGCCTCGCTCACATACCCACGCACTCCCAAACCCACGCACTCCCCTGACCTCCCCGCTAGGGCAGAATTCTTGACAGTACCTGCGCCTATGGCAGGATGAGGGCTATGAAATTGTCGATCATCGTGCCGGCGCACAACGAGGAAGCGCGTATTGGGCGCATGTTGGAGGCCTATTTGCCCTATTTTACGGAGCATTACGCGGCTGACGTTGAAGTCATCGCTGTTTTGAATGCGTGCATTGACGGTACAGAACGCGTTGTTTCCGAGTTCGCATCGAAATTTCCCTGCCTGCGCTGGATCGAAGAGGCTCGGCCAGGGAAGGGACAGGCCCTGATGACGGGCTTTGCTGCGGCTGAGGGCGACCTGATCGGCTTTACGGACGCAGATGGTTCGACCCCGCCCCAAGCCTTTCAAGACCTCGTTGATCGCATAGGCGACGCTGGCTGTATCATTGCGTCCCGCTGGCGCAACGATTCCATCGTCAGTCCACGCCAGCCCCTGGATCGCCGAATTGCGTCACGCTGTTTCAATCTCATGGTACGAATCCTTTTTGGACTACGTCTAACCGACACCCAATGCGGTGCCAAACTGATCCGTCGCGAGCCGCTGCGTGCGGTTTTGCCCTGCTTGGGCTTAACCCGCTGGGCATTCGACGTTGATCTGCTCTTTCAGTTGCGCCGCCAGGGACACCGAACGATAGAAACGGCGACTGAGTGGCACGACGTCGCCGGTTCCAAAATCGATGTGATGCATTCGTCCATTGATATGTTCTGTGCATTGACGCGCCTACGCCTGCTCTATTCGCCTTTCAAGGGCATTGTTACCGTGTACAATAAGCTCCTCAAGATCAGTACGTAGTTTGGCGTTGCCGAAATCTGATTTGGTGGAAAGGATGAGTGTTACCATAAAGTCCCTCTGGAATCGCCTTATGCGAGATGAGTTGCTTAGGCACTCCACAATTCTCTTTTCCGCCATGATGGCCGTGCATGTGTGCAATGTGGTCTTCCAAATGGCTGTGGGCCGTGCTTTGTCAAAAGAGGAGTACACGCTCCTCGCCGCGTTTTTGGGTTTACTGGCCATGATTCAGCGACCCCTGGCCACGTTGGGCATCGCCGTAAGCCACTACTCTAGTTTGCTGCAGCAAGATGACCGTATTGGTGATGTGAAGCGGCTCTTGCAGAAGTGGATACTGTTGACTGGTGTTCCTTCTCTCATTATCGGCGCCTCCGTTGTGCTTTTCAACGGCGTGGTCGCTGATTTCTTCCATCTGGATCGCGTGGCACCTGTGGTTATCGCTGGAGCCGTTTTTCCAGCACTGTTTATTTTGCCGATACTGGGGGGAGCGGTACAGGGGCTGCAGCGATTTGGGTGGAGTTCCGCGTCGACAATCAGTGGCGCCATGACACGCTTGGGGCTGGGTGCCGGATTCGTATGGTTTCTGTATCCTGCTTGCGGCTGGGCCATGCTTGGGCACGGACTCGGTATCTATGTTTCTGCGGGGGCACTTTTCGCTGGACTCGTTTGGGTGCTTCGGGGCGAGCCAACGACGCGCAGGGCCCTTCCCAGCATGCGGTCCTATCTTATTCAAAACTTCTTTATTCAAGTGGCCTACGCTGTCCTGATGACCGCCGATGTTGTTCTCGTTAAACATTTCCTCCCAGAAGACACGGACTTCGCCTATGCGGCGACGCTTGGGCGGATGGTTGTATTTTTGCCGGGAGTGATTGTGGCGGCCATGTTTCCCAAGGTTTCATCGCGTGGTACCACGACAACAAATCAAAAGGCCATATTCTTGCAATCGTTCAAGTATACAGCCCTCTTTGTTGTTGCTTCGATTATAGGGTGCTATGCGTTCGGCGGGTTGTTAATTCGAATTCTGTTCGGAATCACGGACGCCACACCGAATTTGAAATGGATGGTTACATTAATGGCCTGTGTCATGGGGTTTTCGGCACTACTTAACGTTGTCGTCCAATTTCTCGTGGCACAGAGACGCTTCGTTCCTGCTTTTTCGATTATCGGATTTGCTGTAATGTATTTGGTAGGGGTAACAGTGTTTCATCGGACAACGTGGCACGTGGCGTCTGTTGCTGGGGTCTGCAACGCCGGCGCGCTGCTCGTTGCCTTTGTGGCCGTCGTGCGGATCAAATCGGTCGGCCCGGCGGCTGCAGAATCAGACTTAACTACGGAATAGATGATGTCAAAACCAATTCCTTATGGTCGACAGTTCGTCACCGAAGAAGACATTCAGAGTGTTGTTGATGTGCTGCATGGCGATTGGCTGACGTGCGGCCCGGCTGTGACACGCTTCGAAAATGTTGTGCGAGACTATGTCGGCGTCAAACACGCGATTGCGGTAAGTAATGGAACCGCCGCGCTTCATCTGTCCTGCCTTGCGCTCGATGTGGGGCCGGGCGACGTCGGCGTCACGTCTCCGTTGACGTTTCTGGCATCCGCCAATTGTGTGGCCTATTGCGGTGGAACACCCGATTTTGTGGACATCGATCCGCTGACCTATTGCCTCTCCGCGGATCAGTTGGCCGAGTACATCGAGGAGCATGGTGTTCCGAAGGTGGTTATCCCTGTCGACTTTGCGGGCATCCCTGCTGATTTGCCGCGAATTTGGGCCATGGCTAAAGAACACGGATTCGCCGTTATCGAAGATGCCGCGCATTCGATAGGAAGCGCGTATCGCCATGATGGCGAGATGATCAAGTGCGGGGCCTGCCTGCATTCTGACGTCGCGATTCTTTCTTTTCATCCGGTTAAAACCGTGACGTCCGGGGAGGGCGGCATGGTGTTGACGAATGACGACAAACTCGCCGCGCGCGTCCGCATGTTCGCAAGCCACGGGATGGAGCGTGATGTCGACCTCTTTGCGCCATGGTCGATCGATAACACCAACGGTGAGATCATGCCCGAGCCTGCCAAGACGGCCGGGACGCCGAAAGCGCCCTGGCTCTATCAGCAGCAAGCATTGGGGTTCAATTATCGCATCACGGATATTCAGTCTGCCCTGGGCGCGTCACAATTTACGCGTCTTGATGATTTCGTAGCACGTCGTCGCGACATCTTTGATCAATATCAGGCGGCTTTCGCTGGTAGTACGGATGATTTTGTTCTGCCGCCCTGTCCACCTGAATTCGACCCGGCTTACCATCTGTATGTGCTACGCTTCAAACATGCCTCCTCAATGGCTCGCGTTAAAATTTACGCCAGTTTGCACGCGAGCGGTGTGGTTGCGCAGGTGCACTATATTCCCGTTTATCTGCAGCCCTGGTTCCAACAGCAATATGGCTACGCGCAGGGTAAATGCCCGAATGCTGAGGCGTTTTACGAACGGTGCGTTTCGTTGCCCCTGTTCCCGTCTATGACAGAAGCGAATGTGGCGCAGGTTGTCGCCGCTGTTCGGGAGGTTGTTGCGTGAACGTGTGCATCATTCCCGCGCGCGGCGGGAGCAAACGTATTCCGAAAAAAAACATCCGCGAATTCTGTGGCAAACCCATGATCGCGTACTCGATTGAAGCTGCAAAAGCGGCTGAGGTTTTTGAGCGCATCATCGTGACAACGGACTCGGATGACATCGCGGACATCGCCCGGCAATACGGCGCGGAGGTCCCTTTCGCGCGTCCCCCTGAATTGGCCGACGATCACGCCACAACGGACGATGTTATCGTGCATGCATTGACTTGTCTGAAGTCGCAAGGGGCGGACATGGAATTTGCGTGCTGCCTTTACGCAACGGCCCCCTTTGTCCGGCCTGAGTATCTCAAGAAGGGATTGTCGCTCCTGCAAGCTTCAGGGGCCACGACAGGGTTTAGTGTGACTACTTTCCCGTTTCCGATTCTTCGCGGGCTGAAAGTAAACGACGCGGGTTCACTCGAAATGATATGGCCGGAACATCGGTTGACACGTTCTCAGGATTTGCCCGAAGCG